>CADCQV010000298.1 GCA_902803625.1 uncultured Lachnospiraceae bacterium | reverse complement strand
CTTTCCTGTAAAATCATATTTATCAAAAAGTGTATAGATTATCATAGGGAATGTGTACCACCACATAGGATAGCCGATGTAGATACGATCATATCCACTGATATCTATATCATTCTTTATCTCCGGACGAATGTCCTCGTCATGCTCCTTCTTTGCATACTTCGCCAGCTCATTATAGTGGTCACGGTTACTGTCATATGGTATGACAGGCTCTATCTCCAAAAGATCTGCTCCTCTTTGGTCAGCTATCTCTTCTGTTACATTTTTAGATGTTCCATATACTGAAAAATAAAGTACGAGTTCTTTGCTCATCTTTTTTCCTCCATTTATACCTGATCGTTAAAATCTATGTTTCCTCTGGTAAATGCTATCTGCTTTACAAACATTGGCATTTTAAAATATCTTTTATCCCGGTTAATATCAGCAATCCTTAGCATATCCTCATCTGAAAGTTCAAAGTCAAAAACCTCTATATTTTCTCCAAGGTGCACCATATCTCTTGTTCCTGGAATAGGTATTATCCCTGACTGGATATGCCATCTGAGGATCACCTGTGCGTTTGTTTTGTTGTATTTTGCTCCGATTTCTTCAAATGTCGGATTCATAATAAGTGAAAAATCGCCATGTCCAAGTGGATACCAGGACATAAGCCTTATTTTATTCTTTGCCAGATACTCTCTGAAGCTATTTTCCTGAAGATATGGATGACATTCATTCTGAACAACTGAAGGCTTAACTTTTGCGTACAATAATAGCTTTTCCATACTTTCTCTGCTGAAGTTAGACACTCCGATAGCCCTTACCTTTCCACTTTGTACAGCTTCTTCGCAGGCTCTCCAGCTGCCTTCCACATCACCCACTTCCTGATGTAAAAGAAGAAGGTCTATATAATCTGTGCCAAGGCGCTTCAAAGTATCTTCAATCTCTTTTGTTGCTTTCTCATAAGGAAAGCTTGTTGGCCAAAGTTTTGTGGTTATAAAGATTTCTTCTCTTTTTATCTTGGATTTTCGGATTGCCCTTCCTACAGCCTTTTCATTCTTGTACATGTTAGCTGTATCTATCAGCCTATAGCCATCATTCAGTGCTTTTGCTACAAGTTCTTCACAATCTGACGGTTCTAAAGTGAAAGTTCCGTAGCCAATAACCGGCATCTTGATTCCATTGTTTAGTGTGAATGTATTCATATCATTTTACGTTTCTTAAATGTCTTCTTTTAGCTCCATCTTCGCATACTGTGCAATGAGCTCAGGTGTTGCTGTATAGTAACGGGTATTCTTGTCCACTGACTCAATCCTCTTCATATCTTCGTCTGTGAGTTCAAAATCAAAAATGTCGAAATTGTCTCTAATGTGGTCAGGATTCTTTGATCCGGGAATTACTACATTTCCCGACTGAACATGCCATCTTAAAATAATCTGGGCATTTGACTTGCCATACTTGCCGGCAAGCTCGGTAAATACTTCTTCATTTACCAGATTCTTATCTCCATGACCAAGTGGATACCATGCCATAAGTCCCATATCATATTTTGAAAGAGTCTTCTTAAGCTCTGTCTGTGGGAAATAAGGATGTGCCTCAACCTGAACAACCTGAGGTTTGATTTCCATTGTATCTATTGCTTCCTGAAGAAGATCATCGGGGAAATTTGAAAGTCCGATAGCTTTTACCTTGCCCTCTTTATAAGCTTTCTCAATATTCTTATACCCCTCTCTCCAGTTATCTGTAGGCTGATGCAGGAAAAGAAGATCAATATAATCTGTATCAAGCCTCTTCAATGTCTCTTCTATTGCGGTTTCTTTTTCGTAGACTGTTGGCCAAAGCTTTGTTACAAGGAAAATATCCTCTCTGGCAACACCGCTCTTTTTGATGCCTCTGCCTGTAGCAGTCTCATTCATATAACCATTTGCAGTGTCAACAAGACGCACACCACTTTTAAGAGCACTCTCAACTGACGCTTCCGCCTGTTCTGGTGTAAGCATAAAAACTCCAATTCCTGCCATTGGCATTTTGATTCCATTATTTAAAGTACGATATTCCATTGCTATTACCTCCGTTTATGTGTCGTTTCCTGTTCTTGAGGTTATCTTATCAATGTATACCTTATATGTACAATGCCAAAAACGCAATCCGGTATACGTCGCCCGCATACTGGATTGCGTTTATATCGCACTTATCTAATTTCCGAGATAAAATTCAACAGCGTTATATTTACCACTTATAATCAGGTGCCAATAATGAAAGAATTTTCTCGTCATGATGATGTGCAAGATAGATATCATCATCTAGAATCATCACTGCCCCATTCTCTCTTGTATATGGTTCCCAACTATCAATTCCATCCAATGATGGTACGCCATCCCTTGCAAAGGATGCCCATAGTGCTGAGATATTACCTGCAAGATCCTTATCATCCTCTGCGTTATTGAACACATAAGGAATTTCTGAACCGTGATATGAACCCATGTCTCCTGTCTGTTTTGTGAAAAGATAACTGTAAACAGGTGCTCCGTCCTGATCTGCTTTATGTGCGGTGATTTTAAGGATAGGCAGTCGAAGCAATGTATCTAAGTTTTCAAGTTCTTTTGGATCTTCATTTGGATAGGCCTCCTTGAATGCTTCCTCCATTTCTGCAGTCGTATCTGAGTGTCTTAATTGATCTGCCATAACATTATTCCATTCATTCAGGTTTGAACCTATGAGTAGCGGATAGTCTCTGGCTGCATCTGCAAATCCATCTTCCTGAACAGGATTTTCCGGAAGAAAATCCCCATCAATTACAGGCTCCCACTCATAAGCATAACCACTGCCTATCGAAACCGGAATTTTGAACTTCTCTGCAATTTCCTGCTGTGCTTCTGCTGCAGCAGTCTGTAGTTCAACATATCCGACCTTTTGAATATCTTCCAAATTGTCTTCATCTATTGAAAGCTTATCAAGAACTGCTGCTCCAAGTGCTTGACTGATCTCCTTATCTGTAAAGCTTACACCCATTGTTTCTGTAGCACCCGATTCCATAATTCCTTTATGGAAGAGATTTTTGGCATAAGGACTGCTCATGAGAGCAAGTACTTTAGCACCGCCTCCTGATTCGCCAAAAAGAGTGACATTATCAGGATCACCTCCAAATTCAGATATGTTTTCCTGTATCCATTTCAACGAATCAACTATATCCATCATCCCTACATTTGCAGAGTACTTGTATTTTTCATCATAAGCAGAAAGATCAAGATGACCATATGTACCAAGTCTGTGATTAACGCCGACAACCACAACATCCTGAGAGCGGCTCAGATTTTTACCATTAAAATTGGCTTCATTTGCTGTTCCGGCAGAAAAACCACCACCATGAAGCCATACCATGACAGGACGTTTTGCCCCATCTGTACCCGGTGTCCAGATATTCAAGTTTTGTGCATTATTGCTTTCATTGTCTCCGGCTTCAGTTGCAGCCTGACCGAACATGCCGCTTTGATAGGAAATATTTCCATGAGATACTGTTTCCAGAACACCGTCCCAATGTTCTACCGGTTCAGCGGGAACAAACAGTTCCGCGGCTTCAGCATACGGAACTCCCAAGTACTGATATATACCATCTTCATTCGACCCAACTATATCACCGTACATGGTGGATACGAGAGTTTCCTTTGCCGGTTCATACACCTTGGTTTCAACTTCTCCGACTGCGATAGACTGCGCATCGACTGCAGCTTCCGATTCTGATACAGCTTCCATATACTGTTCATCGGTCACAGGCGGAGTTTCTTCTTCACTATCTTCTGTATATCCGGTATCCCATATCACAATCTGTGAAAACCAGCTATCCGGAGCCGCACCATGCCAATGTCTTATTCCCT
>CADCQV010000297.1 GCA_902803625.1 uncultured Lachnospiraceae bacterium | reverse complement strand
GGACATCGTGCGCCCCACTTCATGCTCGTGTAGGGGTGCGCCCAAAGTTCTTGTCCCCACCACAAGCTTTTCTTGTGTGGTGACAATTACTTTTGGCGCTTTAATCATCTTACGAAAGGATAAGAAAATGGAAAAAATAGGAATCGAAGATCTGCCCGGACTATTTGAATCAGTGGCAGGAATGTTTGCTCAAAAGAAGGACGAGCTCTGTGATATGGATGCAAAGATGGGTGACGGAGATCTTGGTCTTACGATGGAGAAGGGCTTTTCCGCCATGCCGGGACTCATAAGGGAGAACACGGAGGAAGGCAATATCGGAAAGACCTTATTTAAGGCAGGAGGCCGTATGGCAGCAATTGTCCCTTCCACAATGGGAACCCTTATGGCGAGCGGCATAATGGAGGGAGGAAAGAGGCTTAACGGGGAAAAGGAAATGGATGCCTCAAAATTCGCCCTCTTCCTTAGGGGTTATGCCGATGGCATTAAAAAACGCGGTAAATGCGAGGTTGGTGACAGAACAGTTCTCGATGCCATTGATAAAGCGGCTTCAAAAGCGGAGGAAAAAGCCTCCGGAGGAGCATCCCTTACGGATACTGCTCTTGCCGCCAGAGAGGGAGCAGAGGAGGGCTGCGAAGCCACCAGGGAAATGAAGCCCAAATTCGGGAAGGCTGCAGTCCACGAAGCCGCAAGCGTAGGTGTCTGCGACCAGGGAGCAACGGTTGGAAAGTATCTCCTTGAAGCAATGTGCGGTTTTATTTCAGCGTGAGACGGCGTACGGGACAGTAGTGGAATCCTTGGGGGAAAGATCCTTCGGGCTGAAGCCCTCAGGATGACAGATAATGAAGCCCTCAGGATGACAGATAATGAAGCCCTCAGGATGACAGAAAATGAAGTTCTCGGGATGACAGGGGTTCTTTGGAATCAGAATCTGGATGAAATATCAATAATAACGTAGTATAATAGAGCAGGCGGCATTGCCGCCTGCATATTTTATTTAAGAAGGAGGAAATCATATGTTTAGTCAGGTAGAACTTGGATTTGAAATGGATGCACTGGAACCCCATATCGATAAGCTCACTATGGAAACCCATTACGGAAAGCACCATGCGGCTTATACAAAGATGTTTAACGAGCTTTCGGAAAAGGCGGGAGTTGCGGATAAGGATGCTGCGGAAATCTTAGGAAGCCTTGACAGCATTTCCGATGAGACTCTGAGAAAAGGCTTAAGGAACCAGGGCGGCGGCTACTATAACCATAATCTTTATTTTTCAACACTTTCTCCGGATCCTGCAAAGGCTCCCTCGGGAAAGCTTTTAGAAAAGATAAATGAAGCCTTCGGAAGCCTTGATGAAGTAAAGGACAGGCTGTCAAAGGCGGCTATAGGACAGTTCGGCTCAGGCTGGTCATTCTTATCGGCAGACAAGGATGGCAATCTTTTCGTAACTGCCTCCCCAAATCAGGATAACCCTATAAGTGAGGGCACGGGAAGAACTCCCATTCTTGCACTTGATGTATGGGAGCATGCTTACTACCTTAAGTATAAGAACCTGAGAGCCGACTATGTGAAGGAGTTCTGGGAGGTCCTGGACTGGAAGAAGGTTGAGGAGCTCTACGAAAAGAGATAAGATCCTTCATTGAGTGAAGGATTCAGGAACAGAGGTTATTTTTGGTATGGGAAAAACAATAGAACTTTTTGTGCCGGGCAGGCTCTGCCTCTTCGGAGAGCATTCCGACTGGGCAGGCATGTACAGAAGCACGAATTCCGCACTTTGTAAGGGACAGGCAGTTGTCACCGGAATAGAGCAGGGAATCTATGCTGTCTGTGAAAGGTGCGGAGAATTCATAGTGCAAAGCGACCTGGAGTTCTATAAGGGTGAGGAGCTCCGGTCCGAAATGGACTCGGAGAAGCTCTTAAGCATCGCTTCGGAGGGCGGCTTCTTTTCCTATGTGGCCGGAGTCGCCTCCTACATAAACGACAATTACAGCGTGGGAGGGGTGAAGATAACCGTTACCCGGATGGATCTCCCCTTGAAAAGCGGGCTTTCCTCTTCTGCAGCGGTATGCGTTCTGGTGGCACGTGCCTTTAACCGTCTCTATAACCTGAAAATGAATGTCCAGGGTGAGATGCAGGCGGCCTTCCGCGGAGAACAGAGAACTCCCTCGAGATGCGGACGCCTGGATCAGGCCTGTGCATACGGCGTGAAGCCGGTACTTATGGGATTTGACGGGGTGGAGATAAGCTCACGACCTCTAAGGGTGGGCAGCACATTTTACTGGGTCATCGCGAACCTTATGGCATCAAAGGATACCATAAAGATACTGGCAGATCTCAATAAGTGCTATCCCTTTGCGGAAAATGACCTTGACAGATCGGTTCAGGAAGCACTCGGACCGGATAACTTAAGGATCAATGCAGAGGTCATAAAGGCTCTTTCAGAAGGAGATGCCCCGAAGGTGGGAGAGCTTATGGATGAAGCCCAGGATGTCTTTGATAAAAAGGTGGCTCCTGCCTGTACGGAGCTCAGGGCACCGGTGCTTCATTCGGTTTTGAGTGATCCGGAGATAAGGAAGCTTGTTTTCGGAGGAAAGGGCGTGGGCTCCCAGGGGGACGGTACCGTACAGTTTCTTGCAAGGAGCGACACCGATGCAGGGAAGCTCTGTGAGTACCTTGAAAAGAAAAGAGGGATGCCTGCTTTCAGGCTTACCTTGAAACCCGGGCAGCAGATAAGGAAGGCCATAGTTCCCCTTGCGGGCTTCGGGACCCGTGTATTCCCGGCCACCAAGTCGGTTAAAAAGTGCTTCCTGCCTGTTCCCGATAAGGACGGATTCTTAAAACCCGCAATACTTATACTCTTAGAAGAGCTTATAGATTCGGGAATAGAGGAAATAGCGCTTATCATAGGAGAAGAGGACAGGGCGGAATTCGACGCCTTCTTTACACCGCTTTCAGAGGAGCATATGTCAAAGCTTCCGGATGAGAAGAGATCAATGGAAGAGAAGATAGAGGAGCTCGGAAAGCATATTACCTATATTATCCAGAAGGAGCGCTTAGGGTTCGGCCATGCGGTCTATCTCGCAAGGGATTTCGTGAAGGACGACCCGGTACTCCTGACTCTCGGGGATTTCCTTTATAAGTCACATAATGATGTGAATCCCACAAGGCAGGTTATGGACGCCTTTTATGAGACCGGGAAGCTTCTCATCGCCTTAATGGAGGTGCCTTCCGATAAGGTGGTTCATTACGGTATAGTGCATGGAGTCTGGGATAATGAAGAAGAGAGTATATTAAAGGCGGATTCCATGGTGGAGAAGCCGACAAATGACTATGCTTCCGAATATCTGGGCGTGATGAATTCCAGAAAGGAAAAGAAATACTATGCTACCTTTGGGGAATATGTTCTGACGCCGGAGGTTTTTTCGGAGCTTGACAGGGTCATAAAAAACGGCAGTCCCACCGAAGGACAGGAATTCGGCCTCACGGCTGTTCTGGATACTGTGCGGGAGAAATACGGCATGAACGGATTTCTTCCGGATGCGGAGTGCTTTGATATCGGGCTTCCGGAGGAATATGTGAGAACAGTTACGGAATTCGGAAGGTCCCATGCATAATAGAAATACACTATATGCTATCATTACGGCAGCCCTTAGCGCTGCCGTACTTTTGTTGTCCTTATTTTTTAAGGAGCCTGCTTCCGGCAGCTTTTCACCCGCCTTCTTTTCCTTTTCGGGAGGGAGCGGCAGGGTCAGTATAAGCTGTAAAGAGGTGATCCTTGATAAAGGGAAAAGTGAAGCATTAATTTCTTTTTCCAGCCCCAATTATTCCTATGTAAAGGTGGATGACAGGGTTTATGAGGGCAGCTATACGGAAAAGAGCTCTTCCTTCCTGATACCGGCGGTTCTTGACAGCGAATTTACGATTAAAGGCTGTACCACAGCAATGTCAACGCCTCATGAGATAGAGTACAGTCTTTATATTTCCCTTAATGAGGAGGCTCCCGGCCTCCTTTCAGGGGATTTGAAGGAAACGGATAAGGAAAAGAGGGATGGTGAGGCGGAAAAAAACGGGGGATTAAGTAAGGGAGTCAGGGCAAGGGCTGCTGCAGGCTTTTCAGACAGTGATGCTCCTGAAATACGGGGATTAAGCTTTGAAAAAAGGCTGGAACCCGAATATGCGGAATATTTTGATGTATTTTATTATAATGAAGGATTCAGGATCGTTGCAGTTGCGGACGGATCACTTTACCTTATTGTTCCGCCGGGGGAAAAAACTCCGGAGGAGCTGCCGGAAAACCTGACGGTGATAAAAGACCCCCGCAATATCTATGTCGCTGCAACGGGGGCAATGTCCTTATTCGATGCGCTGGGGGCTGTTGACAGGATAGGCTTTTCCGGAACCGATGAGAAGGGCTGGTATATTGATGCACCTAAAGAAGCTCTGGAAAAGGGCAGTATGGAATATGCCGGAAAATACAGTGCGCCTGACTTTGAAAAACTGCTCCGTGGAAACTGCGCTCTTGCAGTGGAGTCGACCATGATCCTTCAC
Organism: uncultured Lachnospiraceae bacterium; assembly: GCA_902803625.1. Lineage (GTDB taxonomy): Bacteria > Bacillota > Clostridia > Lachnospirales > Lachnospiraceae > NK4A144. Next base: position 6,696 of record CADCQV010000297.1, on the reverse strand, counting down.
AGGCCGGAAATAAAGGAGCAGCTAAAGAATCTCGGAATTCCCGTTTTCACGGACTATTCCAGCTATGAAAGGACGGCAGCGGGAAAGAGCGAATGGATATATGCCTATGGAGCTTTACTCGGCAGGGAAGAGGAGGCTTTTAGGGTCTTTTCGAAGATCACGGAGGCAAAGGAGTCATATAAAAGCATTGCCGGAAGCGGGAAGAGTGTAGCCTGTTTCTATATCAATAACGGAGGACTTGCCGTAATAAGGAGTGACGAGGATTACATCACGGACTTAATCCTTCAGGGCGGAGGGGAAAACGCTTTTTCGGAAGCCGCTGATAATCCCGGGGATTCCACGGCTATTACGCTTCCGATGGAGAGCTTCTATGATCTCGCATCGGATGCTGACTATATCATATATAATTCCACAATAGACGGATCTGTTTCATCATTAAATGAGTTTCTGTCAAAGTCGGAGCTCTTAAAGGATTTTAAGGCTGTAAGGGATGGTAATGTCTATCTCCTCGGAAAGGAGTTTTACCAGTCAACAGACAGGCTTTATCTTTTAGCCGGGGACATCAATAAAATGCTGAACTCCTGCACGGATGATATGGTCTTTTTAAGGCGCATATCCTGAAGCGATGAAGAGCGGCACGTGTGGGGTTATTTTAAAGGATCAGAAAAAGGGTCATGAAAAGATTTACAGCTGTATTTGCAGTGCTTATACTGCTCTTTATTTTAGCCGCATTGGTGAATACTGTCGCCGGGAATGTAAGGATACCGGTCGATAAGGTGTTTTCATATATTTCCGGAGGCGGCACGGACAGCAAGGAATACACGATACTGATGATGATCAGGCTGCCGAGGATCATTATGGCGGCACTTCTCGGAGGCGCACTGGCGCTTTCAGGGTATCTCCTTCAGACCTTTTTCAATAATCCTATTGCAGGACCCTTTGTCCTCGGTATTTCCTCGGGGGCGAAGCTTACGGTTGCTATGGTCCTGATTTTTTCCCTTAAGTATTTTACGGCTCTTTCCTCGCTGGGGCTTATAGCCGCATCCTTTGCGGGCTCCCTTATCTGTACGCTCTTTATCCTCATTATTTCAAAAAAGGTGAGGGATAATTCAACGCTCCTTATCGCCGGAATAATGATCGGCTATGTGGCATCGGCACTTACCGATTTTATCCTTAATTTTGCAGAGGATTCCAATATAGTGAATCTGCACGGCTGGTCCCTCGGGAGCTTTTCCGGTACGTCCTGGAGGGATGTTGCTATAGCGGCTGTTTTTGTGATCTTGGGATTCGGATTTACGTTTTGTTTATCAAAGCCTATTGGGGCTTTTGCACTTGGTACGGATTACGCACGGAGCTTAGGTGTGAACGTCAGTCTTTTCAGGATAGTGATCATCCTGTTATCAAGCATTCTTTCGGCTCTTGTAACAGCCTTTGCGGGTCCCATATCCTTTGTGGGCGTTGCGGTACCCTTCCTTACAAAAAGGGCACTTAATACCTCGAGAACCATAGTTGTCATCCCTGCCGTATTTTTATCGGGAGCGGTGTTTGTAATGATATGTGACCTTATCGCAAGGACGGTCTTTTCCCCGGTAGAACTCAGTATCAGTACGGTAACCGGGATAATCGGCGCTCCGGTCGTTATTTTTATGCTGACAGGGAGGAGAGATCCGTCATGATTTTTGAGACCCGTGATCTGTCAATCGGATATAAGGGCAGGGCAGTGGTGTCGGGCATTGATATTTCTCTTGAAAAGGGGGAGATACTTTCCGTGACCGGCCCGAACGGCTCCGGGAAATCCACCTTCTTAAAAACTGTCTCAGGGCAGTTAAACAGGCTGGGAGGAAGTATTTTTCTTGACGGTAAGGAGCTTTCCGGATACGGAGGAGAGGAAATATCAAAGAAGATCTCACTTCTTTTAACCGACAGGATAAAACCGGAATATATGACGGGCCGGGAAGTCATAGAGTCGGGCAGGTATCCATATACCGGAAGATTCGGTTTTTTAAGCCCTAATGACAGGCAGGTCGTTCACCGGGTGCTCTCACTTACCGGGACCGGGGGGATTTCGGATAAGATATTTAATGATATGAGCGACGGCGAAAAGCAGAGGATACTCTTCGCGAGAGCTCTCTCACAGGAACCCGGGATACTTATTATGGATGAACCCCTGTCCTATCTGGATATAAGATACCAGCTCGAGCTTATCGACATCATTAAGAAGCTCTGCCGCGAAAAGAAGCTCACTGTCATAATGTCGATACACGAGGTTTTTATTGCGGGAAAAATATCGGACAGTATAATCTCATTTAAGGACGGGAAGGTTTTCCGCTCCGGAAAAACAAAGGAGGTATTTACGGAACGCTTCGTAACGGAGCTCTATGATATAGATGAGAAGGGGATAGCTTTTATAAAAAACTGAGTTGTGCTAAAATAAATCTTTGTAGTTTTCAAAGAGGTGCCGGACGGAGCGGGATATTATACAGATTTTGATAATGAACGCTTCCGGAAGGAGAATAGGGAAACAGGTGAAAGTCCTGTACGAACCCGTCACTGTGATCAGTAAGGGCGTTCTTATATTTGCCACTGGATCATTTCGGTCCGGGAAGGGAAGAACCGTCCGTAATAAGCTGTGAGTCAGGAGACCTGCCTTTTTGACATAAATCATTAAACCACGGGAGGACTGGTAAAATGAAAGCAAGGTTTTTAAGTATTGTACTGGCAGTATCCATATGTACTGCAATGATATGCGGCTGCGGGAGTGCTGCGGGCAGTGCGCCTAAGGCTACAGCTGCGGAAACGGCTCCGACTATTGGTACTGCCGAAACGGAGGAAGCGGCTCCGGCTGAGGGTACCGGCAAAACGGCAGAAGCAGCTCCGTCTGAGAGTGCTGCTGCGGCAGAAACAGCTCAAGCGGAAACGGACGCCTTAGAGAGCGGGGACACTGAAAGTATGGAGGACAGGGCGGATAATGTCGCGGATCTGATCGATGCTATCTATGTCCAGGAGTGGACCCCTGAGACAGAAGAGCAGTGCAGGGCGGCAAAGGAAGCCTGGGATGCTCTTTCGGATGAAGAGAAGGAGCTTGTTGAAGGAGAGTACGCAGATCCCGACTATTTCGGACGGGATACCGGGGATGCATCAAAGGACGATCCCCTGAATCAGGATGGTATCGGTGAAAATGAAATACTGGTGGTAAGCTTCGGAACATCCTTTAATGACAGCCGCCGGGCCACCATCGGTGGCATTGAAAGGGCTTTAGCCGAGGCCTTTCCCGACTGGTCGGTCAGACGCGCATTTACTGCACAGATCATAATAAACCATATCCTGGCAAGGGATAATGAAAAGATCGATAATGTTGAACAGGCTCTAAAAAGAGCGAAAGAGAACGGAGTAAAGAACCTTTTAATACAGCCTACACACTTAATGCACGGTGCGGAGTACGATGAGCTGACTGCAGCTATTGAAGCTCATTCCGGCGACTTTGAGAAGGTGATGATATCCGAGCCTCTTCTCGGGGAGGCTTCGGATGACGCGTCAATGATTAATGCCGATAAAAAAGCCGTTGCTGAGGCTGTTACTTCGGAGGCCGTATCCCTTGCGGGCTATGAGAGCCTTGACGCTGCGGCTAAGGACGGCACGGCCTTTGTATTTATTGGCCATGGAACCAGCCACAAGGCAAGTGTGGCCTACGACCAGATGAATTCCCAGATGAAGGAGCTAAAGTACGATAACGTATTTATCGGAACCGTGGAGGGAGAGCCTGAGGATACGGAATGCAGTGAGGTTGCCGATACCGTAGAAGAAAAGGGCTATAAAAAGGTTATAATGCGTCCGCTTATGGTCGTTGCAGGAGACCACGCAAATAATGACATGGCCGGGGACGATGATGATTCGTGGAAGACCCGGTTCACCGATACTGGATATTTTGACAGTCTTGATTTCCAGATAGCAGGTCTCGGCGAGATAGCGGATATACAGAAGATATATGTATCACACGCAAAAAAGGCGATCGGGGATGCGGGGATAAAGACTGAAGCAAAGGAGGGCGGCAGTGCAGCCGCCCTTTCCGACGGGACATATGAAGCCGTCTTCAAAACAGACAGTTCTATGTTTCACGTAAACGAAGCATATGATGACAAGGGGACCTTAACCGTTAAGGACGGTAAGATGACGATCCATATTTCCCTTGCTTCAAAGAATATAGTGGAGCTATGTCCGGGGCTTGCTTCCGACGCTGAAAAGAGCAGCGAAACCCTTAAACCCACAAACGATACCGTCACCTATCCCGACGGCACAACGGAAGATGTCAACGGCTTTGACGTTCCCGTACCATACCTTGATAAGGAATTTGATCTTGCACTCCTCGGGAAGAAGGGGAAATGGTACGATCACAAGGTGAAGGTATCGATGTAAGAGATCACGTGGTTTTTATGCGTCAGCTGCCCGGGCAAGATCCACATGCTGAATAGTTCCCGCACCGCCGGACTCTTTAAGGAAGAGTCCGGTTTTTCTTATGACTCCCTTTACGCCGAAGCCGGATTCTATGCCTGTGCTGCGCCTCGTTAGCTCCGTATCGGCCCTGTCAAGGAAGATCGCGCCAACGTCGGCCTCTTTTAAGGTCATAAGGGCATCATTTCCGTTTTCATCACGGCACCAGATCCTCAATTTGTCAAAAATCCCATCATTTTCGTCTATCCAGCCGTTATGATCCTTATCGTATTCTTCAAGATCAGAGAAGCCGTCCCCGCTCTTTGTTCCGAAGAGCTCATTTCCGTTGTCTATTTTACCGTTTCCGTCCTTATCGAGAGCGAGGAAGCCGGAACCCTTTCCAAGGGAGTGGACCTCATCCTCCTTACCGTCCGAATCAATGTCAAAGAAAAAGGTCTGGTCCGATATCTCCGATAAGCTGCTGTCCCCGAAGTTTACAACCAGGGGATCCGTAAGCGTGATCATCTTTCCGGTGGTGATCCCTATCTCTTCGGAAAAGCTCCTTGAAACGCCGAAGGAGAGATTAAAATCAATGGTCCTGCCGTCCTCTGTAAGAGCCTGTCCCTTACCGCTGAAGCTTGTAGCCTCCTCCTCGTGATGGAAGTATTCCTGCCTCTCATAGCTTACGAAATAAAGGCTCCCGCCGGAAAAGCCGGTCTTCATGGTATTAAGCGCCTCGGAGAGCGGAGAGGAAGCAGAGCCGTACTTACGCTCGAAAAGCTTTTCCAAAAATGAGATTATCTCCTGGACAAGGATCTGGTGGAGGGATTTTATCTCATTTTCCGCAAGAGCCCTGCTTTCATTCTGAGTTCCAAGCTTACGCATTGTTGAGGGGCTAAAGGAGTAGGTATTGTCAAAATCCTCCTCCTTTGAAAGCTCGAAGCTGTCCCGGTCCTCATTATTATCATCACTGATACCCTTCCGGTCCATATTTTTAAGGACCTCTTCATTAAAGAGACCGCCTGTTATCGTGCCCTTCCGGTACGACTCCCTTGTTTCGCTCCTTAAGAAGTGGGCGGAACTCATTTCAACGTTTGCTGCTGCAATCTTCATTCATTTTCCTCCTTATTTAAAGTAAAGATCGGATGCCTGTCATCCAGAGTGATTAAACCCAATGTCATCTTGAGTGATTAAGCCTAATGTCATCCTGAGGAGCGAAGCGACGAAGGATCTTTAAGATTCTTCGCTTCGCTCAGAATGACAGTGTGCGTCAGGACTGACAGTAGGCGTCAGGACTGACAGCAGGCGTCCGGACTGACGCCGGCATTTCCGTGCATACAAAAACAGCAGCAACCTTTCTTTCAGAATTTCGTCCTTGTGAAAAGATTGATGCTGTCCCTGCAAATAGTTAAAAGGAAGGAAAACTAATGTTTTTGTCTGACTGCTTTATATATCGGACAAAAAGCGGAAAAGCTTTAGCGGCTTTAAAAAACATCCTCAATCTGCTATACTGATGTGACGATTGTATCTCAAATTTTGGAGTGACGTAAATGGCAGTAAAGCATGATACAGAGGTGGTAATAAACGGAAAGGTCTTCACTCTTTCCGGCTATGAGAGCGAGGAATACCTGCAGAGGGTTGCGGCATATATAAACAGCAAGATTTCAGAGTACAACAAGATCGAGAGCTTTTCCAGGCAGAGTATTGACGTGCAGAACACCCTGCTGCAGCTTAATATTGCTGATGATTACTTTAAGATCAGGGAGAAGTACGACAGCCTGAAGGAAGCATCGGAGGCAAAGGATAAGGAGCTTTATGACGTAAAGCATGACCTTATCACTAACCAGATAAAGATGAAGAGCCTGGAGGAAGCTTTGCAGAAGCTCCGTATCGAAAATAATGAGAACCAGAAAAAGATAGTAAAGCTTGAGACCGAGCTGGGATTTACCGGAGAGGTTGAAGAGTATTATGATGATGTTGAAGAGGTAAGCGACGGCTTTCCGGATGTTGTCAGGGAAGCTCAGAAGAGCGAGGGTCAGAGTGCTGCCTCCTCACGCAGAAGAAACGGAAAGAGGAAGCATTGAGAGCGGAACTCCTATCCCCCGCAGGAGATCCGGAATGCTTCCGATCAGCTGTGATCGCGGGAGCGGATGCGGTCTATATGGGCTTGAAGCGCTTCGGGGCCAGAAGCTATGCGGGGAACTTTACTGTCGATGAGTTTACGGAAGCTCTTGACTATGCCCATTTATTCGGAAAAAAGATTTATCT
>CADCQV010000296.1 GCA_902803625.1 uncultured Lachnospiraceae bacterium | reverse complement strand
TCCGGGGCTCACGAAGAGGGATTTTATATCCATCCTGTGACCGGTCTTCATTCCGGCTATGACACCTATGGCTTCCTTGTCTCTCCATGCTCCAAAGGCCGTTATCTCTTCCGCCCTTTCAACGTCGATTGGAAGGACTGCAATATCCTCCATTTTAAAGCCTCCTTAATATCCTGTCTTATTCATATCTCAAGGCATCCACCGGGTTCATCTTTGCGGCCTTGTTTGCGGGATAGAATCCGAAGAATACTCCTATGACCATTGAGAATGCAACGGCAAATACAATGGCGCCGAGCGGTGCGGAAGCATCGTAACCCATCTGCTTTGACAGGATTGATCCCAGGACCGTTCCGATCACCACACCTATTATCCCTCCCATAAAGCATAAAACCATGGCTTCAACGATAAACTGGATACGGATAGAGGTATTGGTGGCTCCGAGCGCCTTCCTGGTCCCTATTTCCTTTGTACGCTCCTGTATGGAAACCAGCATGATATTCATAACCCCGATCCCGCCCACAAGAAGGGATATCCCTGCTATAAAGGAAATGGCCATGGACATGGTATTCATGCTTTCTGTCATTTCCGCCATAAAGGATGACATGCTGGAGCAGCTAATCTCGTAGCTATCGTTATTCCTGTAGAAGCGTCTGTTCATAAAGCTTCCTATTTCCATCATGAAGTCATCCACGCTTGTTACCCCGCTTCCAGTAACAACCGTCACCTGCTCAAATCTCTGATCATCATGGTTGAAATCGAAGGCTGTCTTTAGCGGCAGATACACCGTTGTAGTGGTCTCCTCCTCAGAGGTGGATACCCAGTTTGCTGAGGCATCATATTCATAAACTCCGATAATGGTATAGTAATGGTACTTCCCGTTTACCAGTATGGAGATCTCCTTACCCGGAGCGGAAGCGGTATCCCCGTTAAACATATTATTACAGAAATAATCGGAAACTATGGCAACCTTCCTGCCGTCCTTCTGATCTGACTCCTTAAAGGAACGGCCTGAGAGCATTTCCAGCTTATCATCCTCAAATTTCTCGTCATTTACGCCCTTAAGCTCAACATTCGCATAAAGGCTCCCGTCCTTTGCCTGGCCCTGTCCCGCAGAGCATTCAAGGAGAAAGTGGTCTATCTTATCGGGATACTCTTCCTTCAGGACTGAGAGCATATCCATATAAATATAATCATTATCCCCCAGATTGCTTTTACGCGGTCCCCATTCAAAGCGCATACCGCCCATCATCTCTGTCTCGGTACTCTTCTGCGAAACACCCATGGTGATATCATTCGCGCCGTAGCTGTTCATGGTATCTGTCATGGAAGCTGTCATAGAGGTACCTACCGTCATTATCGCTATGACAGATGCAATACCGATGATTATTCCCAGCATAGTGAGAAGAGACCTCATCTTGTTTGCCCTGATGCCGTTAAGCGCAAGGATTATATTTTCAAGAAGGAGCATGGTTTCTTCCCTTTCTTTCCCCGATGAACATGCCGTCAGAAAGAGTCAGGATCCTTTCACATTCCTCTGCCAGCTCCGGTGAATGAGTGATGAGCACGATGGTCTTTCCCTGTTCCTTATGCAGCTTATGAAAAATATCCATAACCATTCTGCCGGTCTTTGAATCCAGAGCCCCCGTAGGCTCGTCTGCCAGAAGAAGCGCAGGGTCGTTCGCCATGGCTCTCGCTATAGCAACCCTCTGCTTCTGCCCTCCGGAGAGTTCATCCGGTGCATGATTCATACGGTCCTCCATCTCAACCAGCTGCATCAGCTCACGGGCTCTTTTCTTTCTCTTCCATCCGGGCATCCTGGCATACATCATGGGAAGCTCCACATTTTTCAATGCGCTGGTTCTGGCGATTAAGTTATAGGTCTGGAAAATAAAGCCTATCTTTTTATTCCGTATCTCCGAAAGCTCATCATCCCTGGACTCCATCACATTGATATTGTCGAGGATATAGCTGCCCTCAGTCGGCTTGTCCAGAACCCCTATAATGTTCATAAGAGTTGATTTTCCGGAGCCGGACGCTCCGACTATGGCCACAAATTCACCCTCCCTTACGGAAAGGCTTATGCCATGCAGTATCTCCAGCTCGTTTGGCTTTCCGATATAGTAACGCTTTACAATATCGTGAGCCTCGATTATAATGTCTCCCTTAGCCATTAAAACATCATTCCCGGGCCTCTGTGACCTCTCATATCCATGCTGCTAAATGAATCACCGGAGTCCGGAATAAGCACCTGATCCCCGTTTTCAAGCTCGTCAGATATGACCTCGGTATAATAATCGGTTTCCAGTCCCTTCTCAACGGTAACCTTAATTGTGGGGGTCCCCTCATTTACGGCATAGAGCTCACTTGCGCTCTTTCCTATCATCTTTTCTGCAATAAGATTTGCCAGAGGATTTGCGGAATATGAATTCATAGCAGTTTCGCCCTTAAGACCCGTATCGTCCTTAAGTATACCCTCACCGGAATCAGGCCTGCCGCCGTTTGACTGCCCGCCGCCGTCTGACTCTCCGCCGCCGTCTGATTGTCCGCCGCCGTCTGATGGCCTGCCATCCCGTTTTTCTTTATCCTCTATTCCGGCGACTCCGGCTTCAGGTACATAGGCTTCCCTTTTCTTTTGTCCTGTGACCGCCTTATTCACATAGAAGCTGCCGTCACTGTCTTCAATTATCGCATCATAGGGAACAGCCTTCACTCCCTTTCTGGATTCCACTAAAATGGAAGCCTCAGCGGTCATACCTATTCGAAGCCTTTCGTCCCTGCCTTTTATTGTGATCTCAATTGGGTACTCGGTGGACGAGGATGATGAACTGCCCGAAGACGTATCCGATGAAGAACCGCTGCCGGATGAAGATGATGAAGAGCTGCCCGGCACAGGGGAAACAAAGGTCAGGATTCCCTCCATCTGGTCATCTCCGGTTGCATCCGTCTTAATAACACAGTTCATGCTCTCGCTTATCTCCGAAATGTCATACTGGTCTACCGTTCCGGAGACAATATAGGTGGAATCATCCTGTATCTCGCATATGGTGCTTTTTTCATCATATTCTTCCCCTTCCACCACGGAAACACTGGTGATGAGTCCGGAAATCGGGGCAGTAATATTACATTTACCGAGACTTGTCTTATAGTCCCTTATCTCTTCCTCTGCGGAATCATTGCTGGTAATATTGTTTAACTGGGATTCAACGACTGATGCCATATTGGTGGATATGGTACGAAGATCCGTCACACCCTGATGCTTAAGCTCTTCAACAGCCTTATTGTAGCTATCAACAGAGTTCTGGAGACTGAGCTGGGCATTTTCAACCGATCTGCCCGCGGCACTGACTGCTTCCTCCGCAGAAGCTATGGCATCCTTATACTCGGAGCTTGAATTTTTGTAATTTCCCTCCGAAACCGTTCCGTCCCTTTTAGCCTCCTTGTAATCATCGTACTCATCCTTTATTGCATCCAGTTCTCTTTCCTTGGCACTCAGGGTGTCTATGGCATCTGACACCTGGTTCTGCTGTTCCACATATGAGCGCATCGCGGAGTCCAGATCGTATTCCCCATGGGACTGGTTATAATAATAATCCTCCCAGGCCCAGGCCACCTGGGTATTGGCTTTGGCAAGCTCCAGTGTTGCCTTGGCATTATTTACCGTGATCTGACGCTCCAGCTTCCTGATATTGGATTCTATTGATGAAGTATCAAAGGTGCAGATAGGATCTCCCACATTCACATAGTCGCCCACCTCCACAAAAACATCCGTCACCTCTGTCTTTGAAACCAGGGTAGACAGGGTCCTTTTTTCCGTAGCGGCTATCGTCCCGGTAACTGCAATGGAATTACTGATATCCTGTGAGGAAACCTCCTCAAAGTTCTGTGTCTCTGTGTTTTCCCCGATCAATTTCGATGCCTGAACCGCTCCGTAAACCTGAAAAGCGGTAACTCCCGCATATGCAAGGATAAGGAAAATGACCAGCTTTTTTACGTTCCTTTTCAGAAAATAAAAAAACCTGTTTTCTTTTATACTGTTCCAGTTGAATTTGCTGTTTTTAACAGGCTCCTGCTTTTCCCCCGCCCCGTTATTCTCTTTGTCCTTCAGCTCCAAATCCCGCTTCCTCCGATGATAATAAGCATCATCTTATCAATGAAATGTGTATAATTTGTGATTTTACAGTTTTTTAGTACCTCCGTCAAACAAAAACCCGACTTTTATGGTATATTATTGGAGATGTTCAGGAATCAGAAAAAGATAAAAAACTCCATAGGAAAAAAGGTAGGTCTTACCGTATTTATCTTTTCCAGCATATATTTCATCATGACCCTCGCTTTCGGCGGCTTTGTTAATGACCGTTTTGAGCTTATGTCCATAGTCAGAAAGAACTACGGTCTGGCGCGCACCCTGTCCATAACCCTTGATCAGGACTATATTACCGATCTTGTCGACACCACACATATAATGTACGATGAACTCTCTGAAAAATACGGAGATGAACAGAACAGCGCCGAATATCTTGCGGAATTCGATAAACTGAAAACCCCTCAGTATGAGGAGCTTCTTACCCGTATGGACAACCTTGAGCACGATAATAATATAGTGTGGGTAAATATACATCTGGAATTCCCCGACACCGGAAAAACTTGCTTTATCATCGATTCCGACACAGGAAAGGATAACAGGTACTGCCTTGGCTGGCAGAGTAAAATAAGACCCTGGAAACATATCGCCGATTACCCTTATGAGGTGATCGAGGATGACCTTGACGGGATCATTGTTATGACCGAGGCCCCCTTCTATCAGTCCTCCATAGATGATGATGATGTCATTGCCTTTATCCAGATCGCAGAAAAGAGGAGTAACCTCCGGAAAAACAGTCTGGCCTTTATCTATTTCTTCGGGCTGGTGCTTTACTTCATTACAGCCGTGTTTATCACCATATCCGTTCTCGGTATCAACCACATCGTTGTATATCCGATCGAAAAGCTCGCTTCTGCCGCCGAGTCCTTCAACGCAAAGAAGCGGAAGGAGGAAGAAAGCCATTTCTTCTCCGATGCAAAAATCAGATCACATGACGAGATAAGAGTACTCGCCGACTCCATGACCGATATGGAGAACGATCTCCATCAATATGTAAATGATCTTACTGAAGTAACCAAGAAACAGGAACGTATTTCAGCGGAGCTTAGTGTTGCATCCGGTATACAGGCAAGGATGCTCCCAAATGAGCTTATAGGCTACAACGGGCTTAAAAACTTCGGCATCACAGCCATTATGAGACCGGCTAAGGAGGTTGGCGGAGATTTCTATGATTTCTTTACGATAGATGATGACCATATAGGTATCACCATAGCCGATGTTTCGGATAAGGGTGTTCCCGCGGCTCTCTTTATGGTGGTCACAAAGACCCTTATAAAAAACATAGCCCAGGATATCCCGTCTCCTGCTGCAGTCCTTTCAAAGGTGAACCGGCTGCTGATACCCGGAAACTCGGACAGTATGTTTGTAACGGTATTTTTCGGAATATACACTGTGTCGGAGAGGAAGCTCTCGTACATAAATGCCGGACATGAGGATCCCGCACTTTACAGAAGGAGCACGGGAAAATATGAATTGATTATAGAGGAGCATGATCTGGTGATCGGAATTATGGAAGACACTGTCTATACCGGAAGAGAGCTTACCCTTGAAGCCGGTGACAGGCTGTTCCTCTATACCGATGGCGTACCCGACGCTGCCGATAAGGAAGGAAATGCCTTCGGCCTGGAAAAGATGCTGAACAGCCTGAACATGCATTCCGAACTTACCGGACAGGCACTGCTTGAGGAAATGCAAAAAGAGCTGGATCTCTTTGAAGGAGATTCAGCCCAGTTTGACGATATTACAATGCTTATCCTTGATACCTTCCCCGATGATGTCTGAATGAGGCTCCGGACTTCCTGTCATTCCGAGCGAAGCGACGCATATCCCACATCGAAGATGTGGGATGCCGCCCCGGCGAGGTTTATCCCACATCGCAGATGTGGGATGCCCCCCCGGCGAGGGGTTGCGAAGCAACAGGAAGGATCTTTTGTAAGCGTTGTAAAGATCCTTTGTCGCTTTCGCTCCTCAGGATGACAGAAACGGGGCGCTCACTACGGCGAGGCTTTCTGATGAAGCAGATGGACGTCTGCACAAGTCAAATGTGAAGATTATTTATGCACAGATCCTCAGCCTGACAGTCAGTCCGGCTGGTCCGAATGAAACATATCAAGGGATTCCCCGTAGAGGCGCGAAAGCTCCTCCGCTCTTGCCCCAATATCATTCCAGTCCTTTATGGAGCCGATATATTCTAGATACTTCTCTATCCCGGGATCCCTGCCTTCATTATTGCAGAGAAACATAATATAGTCCCCGAAGGCATCCAGCTCATCATATAATACCCCCAGATAATAGCGGATATTGGAGATCTCCTGCTCCGGAGCATCGGGGGATACCGGCAGGCGGTAGGTTAAGAATATCTGATTAAGCCTGGGATAGTAGCAAAAGCAGCCGAAGGAGGGAAATGACCCCACCGATATCACGTTATTAAGTGTGTTTACCGATCTTTCGAGCTCAGGGCCGTACTCCTCCGGGATATTTGCCGCAAGAGTGATATGGAAATGGATTATCGGATATTGGAAATCCGCATTCACTCCTCCCTCCAGAACTGCCTCAACTATGGCGGAAATATCCGTAACTCCAATATGCTCCGCAATACTGCGGTATGTCCCGTTCATATCCTTAACCCCGTCAAAGAGCTCATCCATCATCTCCCGGAGGCTGTTCATTATAGTGTTTAACCCGTCCATTACAATCTACCTCCTGAGATCATTTTCTGCCTTTTATGGAATTCCTGAGTACCGCTCTCCAGTCGGAAGCCCCATCCAGCCCTGCATATTTCATCAGATTTGAGAGCTGGACCGTTTTCATGGAATACTCATTCACATTTCCGTACATAGTACCGATAACAGACCTTGCAAGAGCCGTTTCTCCCGCAGTCTTGTCCGGCTTATGGGCCAGCGCATGGGTATCTATGGACATAAATATCTTTGCAATATCCACGAGATAAGCTGAGCCCACTATTCCAGTCTCCCTTTGCAGCACCTTGTCGAAATACGGCGTCTTTGCATAGGCCTTGTCCCCAAGCATTGATGCGATATTATCCTTAAAGAGCGACTTGTCGTACTTAAGCTTTCCTATGGTCCAGCTTATGAAGTCAACAACCTTCGGTGCCACTGCAAGCACTGCCTTAATAGAGGCTGTGATAGGATCCACGGTTGGAACAAACTGGTTTACGCTGTCCCTTGCTATACTGAGTACCTTGCTTCCTATATCCCAGCCCGCCTTTGAGCGGCTTTTTCTGGACTGCGCCTTTGTAAGTGACATAAAGTACTGAGCCTGGGAATTGTCGAGAGCTGCCTGCCCCAGCTGTCTCTGCTCTTCGTTTTCAGGCTGTGCGGCATTGTCCTCACCCTGACCGACGGCCTGCGGCTCATTTAAAGCGGAAATGGCTGTTTCGATAGCGGCATCTGCCCTGTCTATACGGCCTATCCTCTTTGTTGAGGTTACCACCTCCACTATGTCACTTATTATGTCTATCAGGTTCTTTCCGGTGGTCAGAATATAATCTATAGGACCTTTAGTGGCCAGGAGCGATCCCCATTTTTGACTCTGGATCACATCGCGGCCTGAGGAATCCGCCGACACATGATAGGACGCTATGTCCCTTAAGTAATTTCCAAGACCGAGAACCTTATTCATAAAGCTCAGAACCGACTTGATTTTTCCGCCATCCAGGTCAGCGAGGGTACTTCTTTGTTCTCTCTCTGCATCCAGTATCTCATCGGCGGTTTCCGGTGCTTTCTTAAAGAATTTCTTGTAGATATACTGACAGAAGCTCTTGATATCCTTTACTATTCCGGTTATCAGGCTGACGGAAGCCAGTACATCACTGCCCTGGAAGCCGTAGTCCCTTGCAGCGGCCGGATTACCCCCGAATTTCCATGTGGCTGCAACCCCCACACTTCCGAGTATCCCGACAATGGCTGTTGATGACGCCATGGTCTCTCCGAATGAAAGCCAGTAGCCGGTCTCATTCCTCCGCTTCTTTGTCGCATCGCTTACCTTATAATTCTTGTCTTTTGTGAATCCCACGGCATCACGGATATTGAATCCGGACTTGACTCCCGCTGCCCCCAGCCCGAAAGCCTCCTTTATCAACATTCCGTTTAATATATTTCTCTTGATCCAGTTTCCGGCTCCCCTGCGGTACTTTAGCTCCTCCATATAGACCTGTCTGTCCGGAGAATCTATGAAATTCAGTATTTTACCATTCGCAAGATCGGTCTCACTGAAAACGCCCTGATGATTTGCCAGTTCTTCGAGAAGTCCCATCCTCATCATCTCTCCGTTTTCAGGCAGGTACTTGAGCTTTGCCCTGGTGCGGACATCAACTATCCTCGGATTCTTCATTATGATATTTCTGGCAAGAGTCCAGAGCCTCGGATTCTCTTCGTTTACAAGCAGCGCAAGACAGGTCATCTGCAGTGATTTTCTGCTGTTTTCAATGGCTAACCTTAAAACCGGATCAGCGTTGGGCTCCGTATATGAGAATGGTTCTTCTCCCTCATCCCGTTCCTCTGAGGCCGCAGAAATAAGGTAAGCCGAAAGCGCAGCAGGCTTAAGATACTCCGGGAGATTGGCGAATTTCCCGGGATCTGCCTTCAGTGAAGCAACCACTCCTTCCTTTGTAAGCGGCTGATCTTCCTCCCCGGCTTCCTTCCATCTGCTTTTTAAGGACCCCTCAACCGCCGTACCGTAATCGTTTGCAGCATCATATCCGGAATAATACTGTATTGTCCTTGCGTTTACGTGCTGGAAAAAGGGCGAGGTGCGTATCGCAATCCGGAGCTTTTCCGCCTTTTCCTGCTTATCCCAGTTACGGCGTCCGAAGAACTTCATGTCCTTTTTTCCGGCAACTCTTCTCTCCTCCGGCTCTCCCCCTGTCTCTTCCCCTTCTTCGTCATTCGTAAGGAATTCTCCGTTCATGTAAAAGCCGTAAACCGTTCTGCCGTTCCTCTTAAGGTTTGCATGAAGTATCTCGGCATTTTTCTCGGAAAAAAGGAAGCGTCCGTTAACGTCCTTTCTGTCAGACTCGAGTCCCGCATCCTCGGCATAGACCCTCTGCGGCTCCTGCAGGGCAGGACCCTCGGAAAGAGCAGTTTCCTCTGAATCTGCGGCAACGAACTGTTTCTTGGCCTGATTGCCGAGGAAACTGTAATCGAACTTATATCTGACACGGATGCCCGTCTCCTGATCGGACTCCGAAAGAAGAAGAATCTTTTTATGACTCTTCATAAGATAATCCCCGTCCAGGGCATTATTACTCTCTTTATAGGGAATCTTCGGAAGATTTGCGGCTGTTAAAGGGAGATCGGGAAACTGCTCCGCCACCTCGATCTGTGTATCCAGCGCATCCATTGCATATACTCCGGTATACTCAATGATATTCTTGCCATACTCTTCGGGTATGGCCCTTTCTCCCATTGCATTTCTCTTATCCTCTTCGCTGGCATTATCAGGAAGCTTTGACAGTGCCCTCTCATGTGTAAGCTCATACCAGGATTTTGCAAGACCGTCATATGTCCTGTAGCGCTTACGTACCTTTTCCTTCGCATAATTACTCCGGATAGCACTCCATTTTCCGGCCTTTTCCCTGATCTTCGCAATACTGGCATTCTTTTTTGCTTCAAGGGAACGGATGGTACTTCTCTTATTTTTCTTTTTTATGCCCCTGAATTTGAAAAACCTGCCGAAGGAACCCGATGTATCCCTTTCCTCCTCATCAATAATGGCAGCGAGCTCCCTCTCTGCAGTCTGCCTGTCCTGTATATAGCCCTGCATGAGATTAAAGTCCTCTACTATATCCCCGGAATAGGTTTCATGGGCTCTTTTAATCTCCTCGGCTTCGGTACGGCTGTCCCGGTTTTCCTCTGCCATTCTTTTCAGTATATTTATCCTGACGTTGGCAATGACCTCCTGTCTGGAAAGCCCCTTTCCGTCAACATCCTCATCATCAAAGAGATCATCTCCCGAATCCATATAGGAACGAAGGGAGTCGTCAACCTTGGCATTTATATCATCCGCATTTGACTGTGACTCATATGAAGTTGCAAAGCCCTTTACTCTTGGTGCCATAATCCACCTCTATTCACAACCCGGTCTGATACAAAAGATTCTTAATCTTCGCTCAGCAAAGATATGCATACTTCCCCAGAGTATCCATTGAAAACCCTACTGCCGAACCCTTTTCCAGTTCATGTCTAACCGCACTTACCAGGTGCTTCATTCCCAATATCTCTTCATTTCCCGAAGCCTTGGCACAGGCATTTAAGAAAACCGTCTTTATGATACTACCCGTGAAGCTGTCAAACTGGGAGGACAGATAATCAAAATCTATATCCTCCTCATGTGGCACCGAATCGGTGAAGAGACTCTGCCAGATTTCCCTTCTCATCTCCTCATCAGGATTTTCAAAATGTACCACATATCTGATCCTCCGCATAAAGGCGGGGTCAATATTACCCTTTATGTTTGTAGCCATTATAACTATACCGTCATAGGCTTCTATTCTCTGCAGGAGATAGGATATCTCCGTATTGGCGTAACGGTCCCTGGAATCATGAACCTCGCTCCTGGTTCCGAAAAGAGCATCCGCTTCATCAAAGAAAAGAACGGTATTGCTTTTTTCCGCGTAATTAAATACTCTTTCCAGATTCTTCTCCGTTTCACCAATATATTTGTCGACAATATTGGAAAGGTTGACCTGGTAGAGAGCCAGGGAAAGCTCCCCTGCTATGGCATTTGCGGTCATGGTCTTTCCTGTACCCGGAGGTCCCGAGATAAGGAGGCTCACACTCCTTCCGTAGGGATAATTCCTGCTCAGGTTCCACCTGTCGAGGATCACCGAGCTGGATCTTACCGAAGAGATCACATCATTAAGAGTGGTCTTTATCCGGGGCTTAACCTTAACGTCATCAAGCCTTATGTCCGGATAGATGACCCGCCCCAATACCGCTTCCTCACCCTTCATAAGCTCCTCTATGGAAACCCGGGTCAGAAGCTCATTATCGTCGTTTTCGCCGTCGGCATTTCCCCGTACTTCAAGGAAGCTCTTCCAGACAGCCGCTATCTCACTGGCATTCAGCCTGTAGCGTAAAGACAGCTCATTGGGGTCAAGGCTGGAACCGGAACCCTTAAGTGCCTCCTCCCAGAGCTTTTTCCTGTCATCAAGCTTTAGATCCCTCGGAAGTCTGAGGTTTCTGAATTCTCCGGGATCAGACAGCGAAAGAAGGGCCCTGTTATGATCCGTGCATAAAATAAGCGGGATATTCCTGTCCGCTACCGGACGGAAAAGCAGCCTCTCCAGCAGTGCGAGATCACGTATAAGCTCCCTGTCCTCCGACAGAAACGGCTTATCTATCCCAAAGAAGCAGATACCTGCATCATCAAGCTCCGCTTCCCTTAAAAGTGCCCCCTTATACTTCTGAAATTCGGTCTTTCCGACTTCATGAAGAAAATCCCTTAAATTTATAAAAAGAAAATCCTTATTTAAGCCGTCAGCTATCCTCCTTGCTATAAATCGCCTGCCGCCGTGTCCTGAGATCTGTGCCGTCCTTCCTCCGGCTTTGAAAAAGGACAGCCCCTCATCTATCAGCCCTGAATTGACTATGCTCTTTTCCTCTGTCTTCCCTGCAGCGTAGTACTCCGTGAAGTCGCAGAGAAGCGGGTTTACCTTATTCTCATCGTTTAAGTAAAAGACGGTCTTCTCGTCTATTGATACCGGTGAATAGCATAGGGGAAAGGCCTTATCGTCAAAGGAAAAGATGGATTTTGCTTTCTCCGCTTTTTCGATAACATCGCTTTCCTCAGGAAAGCTTATCCCCTCCAGAAGGAAGGCGAGCTTTAGGTTTACCCCGTGTCCGAAATTGTGCGTAAGAAAAGCATCAGCCTCCGGATAATAAAAAACTGCTATGGAAAGATCCAGAAGCGACCTCAGTACATTATCATTATTTAACCGCTTAACTGCCTTTGTATAGCCGTTTTCCCCATTTTCTCCTTCTTCCGACCACTCCCTTATATCATCCTCATTCAGAGACGTCATAAGTGAGGAAAGCATGGGAAACTGGTCGAGGCTCTTTTCTTTTCCCATTTCTTCAAGGATCATATCAAGGCGTGTAAGGATGATGGCTGCTGTGGTTTTCAGATGATTATGCAAGCCCCACCTCCGCAGCATAGGGTTCAAAGTCAGACTTCGTAAATACCTTACCCACCTTTACGAATTCATACTTGATGGCGAGAAGATAATGCTTCATATGCACCTGTCCGTTTGCCTCGGGATCGGCTGCCGCAAGGAAGGCTGCATTCAAAATACAGTTCTTTATATTACCTCCCACGAACTCGAATTTCTCCGCGAGGAACCTTATATCCACATCATCCGCAAGAGGCGTATCCTTCGGGATGGTGGTGGTCCAGAGCATTTCCCTGGTATCGGGATCCGGGAACTGGAATTCCACGATATACTTCATACGTCTGAAGAATGCGGGGTCTATATTATGCTTGTAGTTGGTGGCCAAGACCGAAACACCGTCGTAGGCCTCAACCTCCTGAAGAAGGAGTGCCGTCTTATTATTGTTGGAGGCCTGATTCGACCCTCCGTCATCGGATCTCTTAGCAAACAGGGTGTCGCACTCGTCAAAGAACAGGACCACGTTACATTTCTTTGCTTCACGGAAGATCATTGAGATGGATTTTTCGGTTTCACCCACGTACTTATCGATAACCTTTGAAAGATCCACCCTGTAAAGCTCCAGATTCAATTCGTGCGCGATAACCTGGGCGCACATGGACTTACCTGTTCCGGGAGCACCGAAAAGAAGGATCGAAAGTCCGCGGCCGTAAGGGTACTTCTTTGTATAGTGCCAGTTCTCGTAAACCTGCTTACGGAAATTCATCTGGTCAATTGCGTGCTCCAAGGTCTCCCTCTGGCTCGGGTTCATTACTATATCCTCGAAGCCGAAATTCGCCTTCACCTTTGTAGCCTTCTGGGAAAGCTCAGAGCTCATCTGGTTATTACATCCTTTGAACAGCTTATCTCTGGAGATCTCCTTTTCCTGGGCCATGACGGAAAGGGATCTGGCATTCTTTAAGGCATCGTGGATCTTTCCCGGTGTGAAAAGGAACTTCGTGGACATTTCCAGAAGATCGATCTCCGGTGCCAAAGTATAATTCTGCGAATAATATTTCCAGCACTCCTGCCTCTCCCCCGTATCCGGCGTTGGAAGCTCCAGCTCCGTAAATTCGTTCTTGGTGATCTGACGGAAGTCGATATGTTCCTTACTCATGTTGAACACCAGGATATTCTGTTCATTTAACTTGGAAAAGGCCAGATCCATGTAGCCGAAGAACCTCTCCTTCTCCTCCTCACGGAAGGTAAGCTCAGTAAGGCAGCAGCAGGAATTGGTCAGGATACATTCCCGGGTCACTGCCCAGAGTGCCTTTTCCACATATTGAAAATCATAGCTGAAGAGCTTCTTGCAGTCGATGGCCACGGCCTGAAGCCCGTTCTCCCGGCAGAAATGCTTTACGAAAAACCGTCTGCCGCTACCCTCATCCCCGTAGTAATAAAAGATCTTCACACCTTCACTGTAAGAAATCTTCATCTCGTCCAGAATCCCCTGATTTGCCAGGATCGGATCCAGCGGATCATCGTTCGTAAGCATGTAAATAAAGCGGGAATAATCCTCATCCAGCTTGTCCGGATTCCGTCCGAACAGGCAGTCGAT
>CADCQV010000295.1 GCA_902803625.1 uncultured Lachnospiraceae bacterium | reverse complement strand
GGATATGACGATCTACTCCGAATATCCTGAGATCAAGGCATTCAATACTGAGGGGATGTTCAGTGAAGCCGTTCAAAGGTCAAAATATCTATCTATCAGGAGGAATTTTTTCTTTTATTCTCTGATGAAGGTTGCGCCGGTATTTATGCAGAAGTATATATACAACGGCTCAAATTACAATCACCTTCCGGAAAGAAATGCTTCCTCTTCGGTGCAGGTTATGGATGGTTATTCTCGGGCAGAGGGTATTTCTTCAGTATTTACAGAGGCTTTTGATGTTCTTAGAAATATGGACACCCTCACTCGGATTGTTGATGATGATAAGAATACCTTTCTTATGATGAATAATAATTCCACCCATGAACCCTGTCTACTTCAGGAGCCGGAATATCTCCCGGCAGAAACAGTAGACAATACTGAATATGATGCTGAAAATGAAGGACGTTTTCTAATTGACGGCAGAAAGATGAAAATGGAATCAGAGCTTCATTACAGCCATTATGAGGCAGATATGGCTACCTTCATCCAGCTGGGAAACTGGTTTGACTATATGAAAGAAAACGGAGTATACGATAACACCAGGATTATTCTAGTGTCTGACCATGGAAGAGGCCTAAGTCAGTTTGACGAACTGGAACTGGAATGCAGTGACGGAGATATAATTGATCTGGAATGCTTTAGTCATCTTTTAATGGTTAAGGATCTTAACGCTAAAGGTTTTAAGGAATCTGGCGAGTTTATGACTATCGGGGATGTACCTGCTTTGGCTGTATCAGATCTTATAGATGATCCGAAGAATCCATTTACAGGTAAAGATTTAGATAATTCTGAAAAAAACACTCACGACCAGTACCTGCTCACAGGATCGCCCTGGGAAACGGATAAAAACAATGGCACCCAGTTTCTCCCCGGAGACTGGCTTGCAGTCCATGATAACATCTGGGATAAGAACAACTGGAGGGTTGTTGCAAGGGATGCCGTGTTTACCGGAGAAGGGGAAGATTGATGGGAATATTACTGTATATAGAGCCCGGAACAGGGAGCATGCTTTTTACAATCCTTATTGGACTTATTGGCGCCGGGGTTTATGCCTTCAGAATGCTTATATTAAAGTTCAGGTTCTTTCTGAGCGGAGGAAAGAAGGTGGCGGATGATGGGGAACGTTTGCCTTTGGTTATTTTCTCGGACAACAAAAGATACTGGAATATTTTTGAACCCGTATGCAGGGAGCTTGACAGGAGGGGAACAGAGGTTGTTTATATGACCGCGTCACCCGATGATCCCGCCCTTAATTCTCCTTTTGAGCACGTTAAAGGTGAATTTATCGGGGAGGGGAACCGGGCCTTTGCGAGACTTAATTTTCTGAAAGCCGATATAGTCCTTTCCACAACTCCGGGGCTGGATGTATATCAGTGGAAGAGATCGAGGGATGTGAAGTGGTACGTTCATATTCTTCATGCTGCCAGTGAAGTGACACTTTATCGTTCTTTTGGTCTGGATTATTATGACGCTGTTTTCACTTCCGGAAAGTTTCAGGAGGATGACATTAGGGCTTTGGAAAAGATGCGGGGACTTCCGGAAAAGGAATTGGTAAGAGCCGGTATTCCCTATATGGATGAAATGAAGGCGAGGCTGGAAAAGGCAGAGCCAATGGAAAGGAACAGAATAACCGTGCTCCTTGCACCGACATGGGGACCGGAGGGTATTCTTTCAAAATATGGTGACAGTATTATAGATGAATTGATTAAGACCGGATATGACTTGATAATACGTCCGCATCCACAGTCATTTGTCTCTGAAACGGAGCTCTTGGACAGACTGATGGGGAAATATCCTGAAACCGATGTTCTTAAATGGAACAGGGACAGTGATAACTTTGATGTGCTAAGGAAAGCTGATATAATGATATCTGATTTTTCCGGAGTTTTGTTCGATTATACGCTTGTTTATGACAAACCTGTGGTCTATACAGCAACGGAAATAGATAAATCTCTTTATGATGCCTGGTGGCTGGGAGGGAAGACCTGGACTGAAAAGGTGCTTCCGGAGCTGGGGAAAGAACTGAAATTCGAAGATATTCCGATGCTTAAGGATATAATAGATGAGTGTCTGAATAATGAAAGCTATTCTGAAGGCAGAGAATCCGTGAGGAGCCAGTGTTGGGATTCAATGGGAAAGGGATCTGTCAAAGTGGTAGATTATCTGTTGTCAAAAATGGAAGAACTGGATAAGTAGTTGAAAGAGAGCTGTTTATTATGAATAACCGATGGAAAACAATCTGGAATGGGAAAAGTGCAGGACGTATAAAGGATTTGTCCGAATTTGAAGCATATAAGGAGCTGAAAAAAGCAGATGGATTTGATGTTGCGGTTGAAGAAGAGAAGGAGTATTATCAGTCATTTTACAATGAGTGGCTGGATTTTTATGATAAGATCACCGGGCTTTGCGGGAAACTTGGGAGCGTTTATGAGGTTGGCTGCGGAAGTGGTGTGAACCTCTATATGTTTGCGAAACGCGGAATTAATAAGCTCGCGGGAATAGACTATTCTGAATCTCTGGTAAAAAATGCAAGTGAGGTTACAGGGTCAGATGAGATAGTGTGCG
>CADCQV010000294.1 GCA_902803625.1 uncultured Lachnospiraceae bacterium | reverse complement strand
TAGGATCTTTCCCGAGGGAAGGATAGATTCAAATAATGCCGATGAGACAGAAAAGGAGATCTTCGATATTATTAATGCGAATCCTGACTGTACGGTTTCCTTTGATTTCAGGGATCTCGTGTATATCTCCAGCGCCGGCTTAAGGGTTTTATTAAAGGTCAGAAAGAGGAAAAAGACCGAAATCGAGATCTTAAATGTGTCGGATGATGTGTTTGAGATATTTTCGGTTACCGGATTTTTTCACTACTTCAAGATAACAAAGAAGATGCGGACCATCTTTTTGGAGAGGATGGATCTCGAGATAAAGAGCCTTAACGGAGGGATCTATCCACAAAAGGACGACAGCATGGTGAAGATCTTTAATAAGGGGGTTTCCTTAAATGAGATCAGGAAGGAAAGGGATGCCGCCCAGGACGCCATGCTGGAGGGAGTTCCGACCCTTATTCCCTATGATGTTGTAGCGGTCGGAGACGGATACGGTATTATCTATGAGGCAGCAGGGAGCACAACTCTCGCGGCGGCGGTGAAGAAGGAGCCTGAAAAGCTGCCGGAATACGCAGAGAGATTTGCTGATTTTCTCCATGAGGTCCATTCGATAGAGGTAGAGGATTTCCCGGATATCAAGGACAGATACAGAGAGTGGCTTGATATCGCGGGCAGCAGGATGTCTGAAAGTGACCGGTACAATATTTCCGCGCTTTTAGACGGTATTCCTGACAGCAAGGGATTCATACACGGAAATATCAACCCCTTAAATGTAATCGTAAACGGGGATGAGATGCTGCTTATGGATATGTCGGGTGCAGCGCATGGACATCCGATATTTGATCTTCAGGCTCTCTATGCCTCCCTTGTTGAAATGGAAAAGGAAAAGCCTATGTACTGCAGCAGTGTCTTCAGAATGAGCTATGAGAACTGTCTGCAGTTCTGGGAGTGCTTCTTTAAGGCATATATGAAGGGAAGAAAGGAAGAGGATATCGAGAAGATGAAGATGCTTCTTAAGCGCTACTATATACTGAAGCAGAAGCTCATCATGCTTATAGAAGCATAGTCCGTCCTTGTAACGGAACAAGATACGGAGGCGTCAGCATTACCGATGAAATATGATTTTGATAAGATAATAGACAGGCGCGGCAGGGATTGTGCAGCCTATGACGGAATAGGAAAAAAGCTCTGGGGTGTGTCACCTGAGGCTGCAAAGCCCGGTTTCAGTGAGATCCCTATGTGGGTCGCCGATATGAATTTTGAAACCAGTCCTTCAGTAACCAGGGCTCTGGAAAACAGGATCAGCCATCCGCTGTACGGATACTTCCTTCCGTCAGATAAATACTATGACAGTATCATACGCTGGCAGACAGAGCTGCACGGCTATAAAGGTCTTACGCCTGAGGTTATTGGCTATGAAAACGGAGTCCATGGCTGTATCATGACTTGCCTAAATACCCTTACCGAGCCCGGTGATGCGGTGCTGCTTCACAGCCCGGCTTACCTCGGATTCTTATCTGATCTGAAAAGCACCGGACGCGAAGCCGTTTTAAGTCCTCTGAAAAAGGATGAAAACGGAGTCTGGCGGATGGACTATGTGGATATGGAGAAAAAGCTGAAGGCCAACTGGGTCCGGCTGGTGATCCTCTGTTCCCCGCATAATCCAAGCGGGAGGGTCTGGGAAAGATGGGAGCTGGAACGGGCCATGGAGATATTCCGTGACAATGACTGCACCGTTATCAGTGATGAGATCTGGTCGGATATTGTTTTCGACGGACATAAGCACATCCCGACCTCCATGATAAACGAGGATTCGAAAATGCGGACGGTAAGCCTCTATGCCCCCTCAAAAACCTTTAATCTGGCCGGCCTTATCGGCAGCTACCATATTATCTTCAATCCGCTTTTAAGGGAAAGAATATGCCGGCACGCGGAAAGGACACAGTATAACGAAATGAACGTGCTTTCCATGCATGCCTTAATCGGTGCTTATGAGGATGAGGGCCGCGAGTGGCTTACCGCACTCCTGAAGGTACTCGAAAGAAACTGCCGCTACGCCGTGGAATTTATCAATGACAATTTTGAAGGCTGCAGTGTTTCCATGCCGCAAGCTACATATATGCTCTTTATGGACTGCAGTGCCTTTCTGAAAAGCAGGGGTCAGACACTTGATGATATCATTAGGGCGGGCTGGGACGTAGGAGTAAAATACCAGGACGGCCGTGCCTTTGCCTGGCAGGATGCTCTCCGGATAAATGCAGCCCTTCCGGAAAGCCTTCTTCAGGAGGCCTTTGAAAGGCTTTCAAAATACGTTTTTTCCTGATCACAGGAGGGAATGGCCTGAAAATAAGCGGAAAAGACCAAATCCATGACACTTTTATGACATTTCTGAGAATCATGCTGTGGTAAAGTAAGAAGACTGTAGACAGTATTTTCGGGGGTGTGTTTTTGGCTGACGTCAGCAGGGATTTCGAAGAGGTATATAACGAGAATTTCTCTTACATTTACAATTATATCTACATGCGGGTTGTTCACAAGGAAACGGCTGAGGATCTATGCAGCCAGACCTTTCTTAATGCACTTACTCACTATGATTCCTATGATGAAAAAAAGGCAGGTATAAGAACCTGGCTCTGTACCATTGCGAGAAATCTGACCACAAACCATCTAATGAGCAGCAGCGTGAGGCTTTCCGCTCCCTATGATGAGGAAGCGGTTCAGTCAAGCCTTGTGTTTGAGGATGAGTACGATGTTTTTAGGGAGCCTGCGAATAAGGAGGCTGCAAGGCTTCTCTCTCTTGTCGATGATGATACGAGAGAGCTTCTGTCTCTGCGCTACGGCCTTGATATGCAGGTTTCTGAAATAGCAGCTTTCTATGGGATCACGGAAAATGCGGTCCGTAAACGGATAAAAAAGGCTCTGACAAAGTGTCTGTCCTTTGCCGGGGACCGTGATCTGTCAGATTTTCTATGACCGGCATAAAGGGAGACGGGCTCATTTTTTTTTCTCATCTGTATATATAGTTGAAAGCACAAATTACCTGACCAAAGGTTAGCTATTATACAGAAAGCCAAGGATAGATATGGATATTAAGATAGTAGAAAATATATTCAGAAAAGCCGATTTCTCCAAAGAGACAGACCTTAAGCTGAGGCTCGGGAAGGATCTTTTTCCGGTTAAAAAAACCAGCCTGAGTAAGCTGATGGAAGAGGAAGGGATAAAGAATCACAGCCATGTGAAGAATGGTTCCGGAAAGGAGATCAGCAGATCCAGACACTCGGAGCGTGAGAAGGCGCCCGAAAGTATCGGTGCCATGGAACGCGAGAATCCCCTGATCAGGAAAAATAAACCACCGGTAATGTGATACATGCATACCGCCACTTCAAGATTTATTATCTTGTATATTTCATTACCATCCGAAAGGGTGAATCAGGATATCACACTCTATGCTGCCGTTTTCGAAAGATATGCAGAACAAAAAAATCTATGAAATGGTGCTGATGCCCATACTTGCGGCAGTGATATTTGTCTTAAAAATGGTCATGGCAGGAGTACCGAATATAGAACCGGTAAGCCTGCTTATCATAGCATATACCCTCGTGTTCGGCTGGAATGCGCTTATTGCTGTTTATCTCTATGTCGGCCTGGAAATACTGATTTGGGGACCGGGAATATGGAACCTGATGTATTTCTATATTTGGCTGATCCTCGTGGCATTAACTATGGTTTTCCGGAAAATGAAGTCACCTTTGGGATGGGGATTGCTGTCCGGATCATTCGGTCTTTCATTCGGACTGCTCTGCCTGCCTGTATCAGCGCTCACCGGCGGAATGACCTTTGCGCTAACAAGCTGGATCTCCGGAATAATATATGATGTTTTTCATGCGGTCGGAAATTTTGTCATGGCCTTTTTCCTTCTGAACCCGCTGGTAAAGCTCATAAAACTCGCCAGTAATCCGAGGATCACGTTTTGAACTCTGTTCCGGTTTAAAAAGACACATTACAGAAGTGGAAAGAACAGAATTTATAGATTTACTCAACCGAAATCCCTATAACCTCCTTTTGAAACTCTCATTCGAGCTTCTTGCGGAATGAAAATTTATCCTGCGCCATAAGTTCAAAGATGAATGTGTCAGTACACTAGATTATAAGGAAAGAGTATAGAGCAGACCCTTAGGAGGAATCCTGGGGTCTGTTTTTATTTATGCAACACGAAATGCAACACGGACAATTAGAAATGCAGTAATATCAAGGCATAAAAAGAAGCAGGTGATGGGAATCGAACCCACGTGTCCAGCTTGGAAGGCTGGTGTTCTACCATTGAACTACACCTGCAAAATGAAATATGACTTTATTAGAGTGATCGGGGTGACAGGATTTGAACCTGCGACCTCCTGGTCCCAAACCAGGCGCTCTAGCCAAACTGAGCCACACCCCGTTCGGGGCATCCACGGAACTCCAAAACCGTGACGCAAGTGATATTATAGCCAAACACCTCTCCTGTGTCAATTACTTTTTTTCAGACCCGTTTTTGCCGTTTATTTCCGTTCTTGTCATTCTGAGGGCATAGCCCGAAGAATCTTCTTTTCGAT
This sequence comes from uncultured Lachnospiraceae bacterium, assembly GCA_902803625.1. GTDB lineage: Bacteria > Bacillota > Clostridia > Lachnospirales > Lachnospiraceae > NK4A144. The sequence continues at coordinate 31,997 of CADCQV010000294.1, read as the reverse complement.
TGATAAAGATCCTTCCTGTTGCTTCGCTCAGGATGACAAAGCCAAAAATTAAAGGGTGAACTGCGCTGACAGCCTGTGTTCGTTTACGGCAAGGCTTTATTGTGTTATAGTATTCGATAAACGCAATGATATCAGGCAGGAAGGAGCAGGGTTGAAGTTTGAAAGTAAACTTTCAAACTTGCTTTGCTGCCGCTGAAAAGAAGCGTCACCAAAGGGTCGACGCCGCTAAAAAAAGCGGTAAGTAATGGAATAATGAAAGGAGCGGCATAGACAATAAATGAAACAGTTAATGCTCGGTAATAAGGCAGTTGCCCGTGGACTGTATGAGGCGGGGGTCTGCTTCGCGTCAAGCTATCCGGGGACTCCCAGTACGGAGGTCACGGAGGAGCTGGCGAAATATGATGATATTTATTCGGAATGGGCTCCGAATGAGAAGGTTGCAATGGAGGCGGCTTTCGGTGCTTCTCTGGCGGGAAGACGTTCTTTCTGCGGTATGAAGCATGTGGGGCTGAATGTGGCTGCGGATCCCTTATATACTATGTCATACACCGGGGTAAATGCCGGAATGGTCATTGTGGTTGCGGACGATGCGGGAATGCATTCTTCCCAGAACGAGCAGGATTCGAGGCATCATGCCATTGCTTCAAAGGTTCCTATGCTGGAGCCATCGGATTCGCAGGAAGCATATGAATTCGCGAAGCTTGCTTTCGAGCTGTCGGAGGAGTTTGACACGCCGGTATTATTGAAGATGTGTACAAGGGTTGCCCACTCCCAGTCAGTGGTGGAGTCCGGAGAGCGGGTGCTGCCGGAAAAGAAGCCTTATGAGAAAAATATACAGAAGTATGTTATGGCTCCGGCGAATGCCATAAGGAAGCATCCCGTTGTGGAAGAGCGTACAAAGAAGCTTATTGAGTACGGCTGTACAAAAAATGTGAACCGTGTGGAAATGGGCGGAACCGAAACCGGGATAATATGTGACTCCACAAGCTATCAGTATGTAAAGGAGGTCTGTGGAGACAGTGTTTCCATTTTGAAGATTGGATTGGTGAATCCTCTTCCGGACGGGCTGATAAAGGAATTTGCATCGAAGGTTGAAAAGCTGATAGTGGTCGAGGAGCTGGATCCTGTGATAGAGGATCATTGCAAGGCTCTTGGACTTAAGGTATCGGGAAAGGATATCCTTCCCATAACCGGAGAGTTTTCCAGGAACATTGTAGCTAAGGCTCTGGGAATCGAAGAGCATAAGGGAACAGCCCTGGATGAGAAGCTTCCGGTGCGCCCTCCCGCTATGTGCTCCGGCTGTCCTCACAGAGGTCTTTTCTATACCTTAAAGAAGAATAATTGTACGGTACTGGGGGACATAGGCTGCTATACACTGGGATCCGCAGCGCCCCTAAGTGCGGTCGATACGACTCTCTGTATGGGAGCCTCCCTTTCGGCAGTTCATGGATTTAATAAGATGGGAGGTAAGGAGACAGAGCATAGCACCGTTGCCGTTATCGGAGATTCGACATTTATGCATTCCGGAATGACCGGACTTGCAAATATCGCCTATAATCAGAGTAATTCGGTTTCAATAATCCTTGACAATTCCATCACCGGAATGACAGGTCATCAGCAGAATCCCCTTACCGGGTACAATATCAAGGGCGATCCTGCGGGAAAGATAGATCTGGAGGCTCTGTGCAGAGCAATGGGCTTTAACCGGGTACGGGTCGTGGATCCTTACGATCTGAAGGAATGTGACAGGGTTCTTAAGGAGGAGCTGGCCGCGGAGGAGCCCTCAGTCATCATTTCCAGAAGACCCTGTGTGCTTCTAAAATATGTAAAGAAGAATCCGCCGCTTAAGGTTGACAGGGATAAGTGTGTGGGCTGCAAGTCCTGTATGAAGATCGGCTGCCCGTCTATTTCCCTTAAGGATGGGAAGGCGCACATAGATGCCACACTCTGCGTCGGCTGCGGCGTGTGTGAGCAGATGTGTGCGGTCAACGCATTTTCTGCTACCTGATATGGACCCGGGAGGACGGCACCGCCGGCTGCGGGGTGTGGAAGGGTGCGGACGGAGGAAAAGTCCTCTGGACCAACTCAGAATGAGAGAGAAATAAGGAGATCACTGAAATGGATACCAGAAATATAATGATAGTCGGAGTGGGCGGACAAGGCTCCCTCCTTGCCAGTAAGATACTGGGATATCTGATATTAAACGAAGGTTTTGACGTAAAGGTATCGGAGGTACACGGTATGTCCCAGAGGGGCGGAAGTGTCGTGACATATGTTCGATACGGTGACCGGGTATATTCACCTCTTGTAGATGAGGGAGAGGCGGATGTGATCGTGTCTTTTGAACTGCTGGAGGCCGCACGCTGGATGAAATATCTGAAAAGCGGCGGACAGATAGTTACAAATACCCAGCAGATCGATCCTATGCCTGTTGTAATGGGTGTTGAGGAATATCCGGAGAACCTTGTGGAAAAAATGAGGGATAAAGGGGCAAAGGTTGATGCGCTTGATTGTCTGAAGCTGGCTGAAGAAGCAGGAAATATCAAAGCAGTAAATATAGTTCTTCTGGGGAGGCTTTCACACTACTTTGATTTTTCAAAGGATGCGTGGATGAAGGCACTTGAAGCCAATGTACCGGCAAAGCTTCTGGACATTAATAAGCGGGCATTTGACCTTGGATTTAAGGCAGGTGGGAAATAGGAGGAAACAAAAGAATGGAGAGGTATTTTCAGAAGAAGTTTGAGTGTATGCCCCTGAAAGAAATGAAAAAGCTTCAGGATGAAAAGCTTGTTAAACAGGTAAAGCATGTTTGGGACAACGTGGCATATTACAGGAAGAAAATGGAGGAAAAGGGACTAACACCCGATGACATCAGATCAAGGGACGATCTTCATAAACTGCCTTTTCTTTCAAAAGCAGACTTAAGGGAGTGCTACCCATACGGTCTCCTCGGAGTTCCCCTTGAAAAATGTGTGCGTATCCATTCTACATCGGGAACCACCGGGAAAAGAGTTGTGGCCTTTTATACAAAGGAGGATCTGGATCTCTGGTCTGACTGTACATCCAGAGCCATAACTGCAGCGGGCGGCACGAAAAAAAGCGTGGTACAGGTCGCTTACGGCTTCGGCTTATTTACCGGTGGAGCGGGCTTAAATGACGGAAGTCATAAGGTTGGATGTCTCACAGTTCCCATCTCATCAGGAAATACCGACAGGCAGATCATGTTCATAAGGGATCTGGAGGCTTCCATTATCTGCTGTACCCCGAGCTATGCGGCCTTCCTGGGAGAGAGGATGAAGGAAATGGGTCTTTCACCTGAGGAAATACCCCTTAAGGCAGGAATATTCGGTGCCGAAGCCTGGAGTGAGGAGATGCGCCGCGACATAGAAAAGACAATGGGGATAAAGGCCTATGATATCTACGGCCTTACGGAGCTTTCAGGACCGGGAGTGGCTTTTGAGTGCTCAGAGCAGAAGGGAATGCATGTAAACGAAGATCACTTTATTCCTGAGATCATAGATCCGGATACCGGGGAGGTTCTGCCGGATGATAAGGAAGGAGAGCTGGTATTTACGGCTCTTGATAAGGAGGCATTCCCGCTTCTCCGCTACCGTACACGTGATATCTGCAAGCTTTCACGGAAGAAATGCTCCTGCGGGCGGACCCTTATCAGGATGGCGAAGCCTAAGGGACGTACCGATGATATGCTCATTATCCGCGGAGTAAACGTATTCCCGTCACAGATAGAGACGGTTCTCTTAAATAACGGCTACGCTGCAAACTATCAGATCATAGTGGGCAGGGTAAACAATACGGATACACTTGACGTGCATGTGGAGATGACCCCGGAAATGTTTACGGATAATCTGGGTGAGATCGAGGCACGCCAGGCGAAGCTGGTTGCCGGAATGCAGTCAATGCTCGGCATAAAGGCAAAGGTCACTCTTGTAGCGCCGAAGTCCATTCAGAGATCTGAGGGCAAGGCCGTTCGTGTCATTGATAACAGAAAGATCTGAGGAGGGCGATCTAATGAGTATTAAGCAGATTTCGGTTTTTATGGAAAATAAACCCGGCACCCTTGAAGAAATGACGGATGTGCTGGCAAAGAACAATATCGACATGAGGGCTATTTCCGTGGCGGAGACCGAGGACTTCGGGATAGCAAGGCTTATAGTGGATGATGTCTATGAGACCACCACGGTATTAAAGGATGCGGGATTTGTAAACCGCCTTAGTGATGTTCTGGCGGTTGAGATACCGGATGTACCCGGGGGACTGAATAAGGTTTTGAAGACGCTTTCCGCAGCCCAGGTAAATCTTGAATATATGTATGCATTTCTTGGGGGGAAGGAAGTCAATAAGGCCTTTCTCATAATGAAGGTTGCACACATAGACAGGGCGGAATCCACGCTGGAGCTGGGGGGCTTCCATCTGGTGGATCAGGAAAATATCGCGGAAATATAATACCCGGGTGTCATCCTGAGCGAAGCGACGCATATCCCACATCGAAGATGTGGGATGCTGCCACGCAAGGGTTTGGGGACGGTTTCACGATGGAACCGTCCCCTTGATATATCATAGGATTTCAGCCAGCTCCAGAATGAGCCTCTCGCTTTTTTCCCAGCCGAGGCAGGGGTCTGTTATGGATTTTCCGTACACACCCTCACCGATCTTCTGGCAGCCGTCCTCTATATAACTTTCTATCATCAGACCCTTTACGACTTCTCTTATGGTTTTTGATACATGACGGCTGTGGATCACGTCCTTTGCGATACGGATCTGCTCTAGGTACTTTTTCCCCGAATTGGCGTGATTGCAGTCTATGATAACGGAAGGATTGTCAAGTCCGTTGTCCTTGTAGCTTTTTATGAGTGTCCGGAGGTCTTCATAGTGGTAATTCGGATGGTTAATACCGTAGGCATCCACATATCCTCTTAAGATCGCGTGGGCAAGAGGATTGCCTTCGGTCTTTACCTCCCAGCCTCTGTAGAGGAATTTCTGTCTGCTCCGTGCTGCGGAAATGGAATTCATCATAACCGTGATGTCGCCGCCGGTGGGATTTTTCATTCCCACGGGAATGCCGATTCCGCTGGCAACGATCCGGTGAAGCTGGTCTTCAACCGATCTCGCTCCTACTGCCACATAGGACAGAAGATCCGACAGATAGCGGTGGTTTTCGGGATAGAGCATTTCCTCGGCACAGGTAAAGCCGGTTTCACGCACTACCCTGGTGTGCATCTCTCTTATGGCGATTATGCCGGCCAGGAGATCCTCGCTTCCTTCGGGATCAGGCTGGTGCAGCATGCCCTTGTAGCCCGTACCCTTGGTCCGGGGTTTATTTGTATAGACCCTGGGTATGATCAGTATCTTTTCCCTGACCTTTTCGTAAACTCCCGCAAGTCTTGTGAGATAGTCCATAACGGCTTCTTCATTGTCTGCGGAGCAGGGGCCTATTATAAGGAGAAAGCGGTCATCCTTTCCTTCAAAAACAGCCTTTATCTCTTCAAGGCGTCTGTCTATAATTTTGCTTAATTCCTGACTTACGGGAAACTGTTCCTTAAGCTCCATGGGAGTCGGCAGCTTCCGTATGAATTCCATCGGCATTTCCATAGTATCCGTACCGTTCCTTTCGAACAGTAACAAAAATAACATACTTCCGGTGCGTTTTCAATGAAAACCTGACAAAATGCTTGACCTGAAGTCATAAAACGGCTATAGTAATGCCGAAACTTAGGAACGCTGGGGGAGCTTTCGCTGAGAACCTGTGGATGGCCGGATATCCGGCAAAAAACGGGGACCCTTGAACCTGAACCGGATAATACCGGCGTAGGAAAGCAGAGACATTTTTTTTGATGTCGTTTACCCCTCCGTGCGCATTTTTTAAGGAGGTTTTTTTATGTCTATTTTTGCAACACTCACAGAAGACGGAAGTTATTCACTTACAGGAGCGGGCTACACAGCTATCATAGTGCTGATGATATTGCTGCTGCTTCTTGCCTGCTACGTTTCTTCTTCAACAACCAGAGTGAGAACGGGAACCAAAAGGCTCGTTTTTGCTGCCATGGCTATGGCCCTCGCCTATGTAACATCATTTATCAAGATTTTCCACATGCCTATGGGCGGGTCCATTACGCTGTTTTCCATGTTCTTTATCACCTTGATCGGATACTGGTACGGACTAAGGACCGGACTCAGTGCAGCCCTTGCGTACGGGCTTCTGCAGCTTGTGGCTGATCCCTACATTTTAAGCGTACCCCAGGTGTTCTGTGATTATATCTTTGCTTTTGGAGCACTGGGACTCTCAGGCATTTTCCATAATGCAAAGCATGGATTGATAAAAGGGTATATAATAGGTGTTATCGGGAGATTTGTATTTGCCTTCCTTTCAGGCTTCATCTTCTTCGCGGACTATGCCCCCGAGGGAATGAATCCTGCAGTGTATTCTTTTACTTATAACGGTGCATATATTTTTGCGGAAGCGGGATTCACTATTGTGATCCTTCTCGTGCCTGCGGTTTCTAAGGCATTGAACAGCGTGAAAGCCCTTGCGCTGCAGCAGGAGGGCGTTGTAAAGACTGCCTGAAGCTTCCGTACAAAGGAGGAAAGATGGCAATAATCGGCGGTATAATGGTGCCTCACCCTCCCCTCATTGTTCCGGAGGTGGGAAAGGGTGAAGAAAGAGTCATAGAGGAGACCACAAGGGCATATGAAAAGGCGGCGGAATTTGTTGCCTCCTTAAAGCCCGATACGATAGTCCTGTCATCGCCCCATGTGGTGATGTACGGAGACTATCTGCATATCTGTCCGGGGGACGGAGCCGGAGGAAATCTGCGGCAGTTTAACGCCCCCGGGGCAGGAATGAATGTGGACTATGACACGGAGCTCAGGGATCGTATCGTGGAGCTCTGTACCGAGGTGAATTTTCCCGCAGGTACTGAGGGAGAGAGAAGCCCCGAGCTTGATCACGGCACCATGGTACCGCTTTATTTTATTCTGAAAAAATACAAGGATTTCAGGCTTGTGAGGCTCGGAATATCGGGGATTTCCCTTTTGGAGCATTACAGCCTCGGAATGATGATAAAGAAGGCTGCGGAGGAGCTTGACAGGCGTGTTCTCTATGTGGCGAGCGGGGATCTTTCCCATAAGCTTCAGGTCCACGGTCCATACGGCTTTGACCCCGCAGGTCCGGAATATGATAAAAGGATCATGGATGTAATGGGAAGCGGGGAGTTTGAGAGACTATTGGATTTTGAGCCTGAGCTCCTGGAGAACTCTGCGGAGTGCGGCCACCGTTCCTTTGTGATAATGGCCGGAGCCTTTGACAGGACATCACTTGAGATAGAGAGGCTTTCCCATCAGGATGTGACCGGCGTAGGTTATGGGATATGCACCTTCCGGGTCAAGGGGGCGGACCCCGGGCGCAATTTCTTTGATAAGTGGTATTTTGCCGCAAAGGAGAAGCTTGAAATGAGGAAGAATGCAGAGGATGAGTATATCAGCCTGGCCCGTCAAACTATAGAAAGCTATATCAGGGACGGGAAAATATACAAGCTTCCGGAGGGACTTCCTTCGGAAATGCTTGAGAGAAAAGCCGGAGCCTTTGTGTCCCTCCACATCGGCGGAGCATTGAGGGGATGCATCGGAACCATTCTTCCCGTAAGGGCTTCCATTGCGGAAGAGATCGTGAGTAATGCCATAAGTGCAGCCACCCGGGATCCCAGGTTTTCCCCGGTGAGAGAGGATGAGCTGCCTTTCCTGGAGTACAGCGTGGACATTCTTGATGAGCCGGAGGAGATAGCTTCTGAGGATGAACTGGATGTGAAGCGCTACGGGGTCATTGTAACGAAGGGAATGAAGAGGGGCCTTTTACTTCCGAATCTTGACGGTGTGGATACGGTTGAGGAGCAGATCGCCATTGCGAAGCAGAAGGCCGGTATCCCGGTTAATGATAAGGATGTGCAGCTGGAGCGTTTTGAGGTCACAAGGCATGAGGTGTGAGGTATGCTTCCGTCACTGCGACCTTAAAGAGGGTCAGACAGGCTACTGCAGGGCGAGACACAATAAGGGCGGAAGGATAGAAGCAAAGAATTACGGTGTTATTACCTCCCTTGCTCTTGACCCCATAGAAAAGAAGCCGCTATACCGGTTTTTCCCTGGGAGCCGGATATTGTCCTTAGGCTCCTACGGCTGCAATCTCCGCTGTCCCTTCTGCCAGAACTTTGAGATATCCCAGACGGATGACAGGGGTTTTGACAGGGTTGATCCCGAGTGGATCTTAAGCGTTGCGGAAAGGGAAAGAAAGAACGGGAATATAGGGGTCGCATATACCTATAATGAGGCCCTGGTGGGATATGAATTTGTGCGGGATACTGCCCGTCTCGTAAAAAGAGCCGGTATGAAAAATGTGCTGGTTTCAAACGGTACCGCGGAGTTACCGATACTCCGGGAGATCCTTCCCTTTATCGATGCCATGAATATAGATCTCAAATCCTTTTCGGAGGAGATATACAGGGATGTTCTTAAGGGAGACCTCCATCAGACCCTGAGCTTTATTGAGGAAGCGGCAGAGAGCTGTCATATGGAGATCACGACGCTGATCGTTCCGGGCATCAATGATACAGCCGGGGAGATCCGTGAGATTGCCTCCTGGATTGCAGGACTAAAAGGCGGTAAGGGAAAAGAGATCCCTTACCACATATCCAGATTTTTCCCGCAGTACAATATGACGGACAGAGAAGCAACGGACAGGGGGCTTATCTTTACCCTTGCGGACGCTGCCAGGGAAAGCCTCGAATACGTGTATGAAGGGAATGTGTGATGAAGATTTCGGTTTTGGGAAAAGACGGGTTTATAAAAAAGAATTTTCTGGAAAACCTTCAGGCAATCTGCGACGGAAGGAACCGCAGCAGGGCAGAGCTGTCGATAAGCTCGGTTTCAGACGTTGAAGGAGGGGATACGCTGATAATCCTGCCTTCCGATGACGACAGCTTTTTACGGGTTAGAAACGAAGGAAAAGAGATCCTTTGCTACAGAACTCCAATGTTAATCGGGAAATGGGACGATTCGGGCTCCCTTATGCAAAGGCTCTGTGAAGCAGCGGCAGGAGCAGCAGAGCGTCCCGGCTATTCTGACGGAGAGGTGCTGGAGCTCCTTTTCATCGAGGATCTGATAAAGACGGTTCTGGACACACTGGAGGGAAAGACGGGCGAAGAGATCCTCCCCAAAACCTATAAGGTTACCGTGGATTCTGTTATTGAGGCTCTGGAAGCATTCAGCAGGCTGAACAGTACGCTTTTTATCCGGGAAATGCCGCGGGACAGCTTTTCCTATAAGCTGTATTCACTCTATCTCTCATACCTTCCCGAAAAAAAGATGTCATATCCCGTCAAAATGAATACGGATAACAGAGGGGTCTTCAGTGAGCTGATTAAAACCGAAAGCTGCGGGCAGGTATCCGTTAATATTGCAAAGCCCGGTGTAACAAGGGGACAGCATTGGCATAATACTAAATGGGAGATATTTATCGTTGTATCGGGTCACGGTCTCATCAGATTGAGGAAGATAGGAAGTGACAGGGTATTGAACTTTGAAGTAAGAGGTGAGGATATGAGAGCTGTCATAATGCTGCCGGGGTACACGCACAGCATTACCAATCTTGAGAAGGACAGGGATCTGGTAACGGTGATGTTTGCGAACGAGCAGTTTGACAGTGAAAATCCCGACACCTTCTTTGAAGAGGTTTAAGGAATACTCTTTTTCCCTGCAGCGGTGTTTTTCTTAAACCAAAAAGCCCGCGGCACAATTGCGGGCTTAGAGGGAGTAATTAACTGTTTTTAGGAGAGTTATGAAAAAGTTAAATCGCATTTCTTTTATGAAACATATGATACAGGGAAACTATGTCTAAAAATCGATTTCTTTGAAAACGGTTTGTGTCTTTGAACAAAAGAATTTCTTAAGAATTCTTATGAAAAGGTAAACTGTAAAACGCACTTCCCAGAAAATCCTTGACAGTACAGAATTTGTCAGCGGTTATCAGTATCCAGCCCTCAAAGTATCTGGGCGGGGACAGCATCGGAAACATATGCTGCCTTACGATTTCTTCTTCCATTTCGGTAAAATCCTTTCCAAGGATCTCCTTTGCGTAATACACGCTTCTTTTTCCATGATTAAGCGCCAGATCACGGTGGGTCGGGAAAACATTCTTATTATGTCTGTCCGACAGGCCCAGATCATGGCAAAGGGCCGCGATTATCAGCTCCTCTTCACTTAGCCGGATTCCGAATCTCCTTAAAAATGAGGCAATCCTGCCACAGACCAGAGTTACCGAGATAATGTGCCGGTCAAGAGTGGTATTGATATGATGCTCCTGCCCCTTTAGTCTCGAAAAAACACTGCTTCGAAGGACAAGACTGATTTCCTGCTTAAAATGATCGTTCATGACAGCTCCGCGGATACTTTTTTCATAAGACGCCGGAAAAACACAGTTGAAAGTATGAAGGAGCCGATCTCTGCAATGGGGAATGCCCACCACACATTATCCACGACTCCCGTAAGGGACAAAAGCCAGGCAGCGGGTATCAGAAGGACAAGCTGCCTTCCGACGGATATTATAAGCGAATATATGCTTTCTGAAAAAGCCTGGAATATGGAGCCCATGGCAATACAGGCTCCGGCGAACGGGAATATGAGACCCAGTATCCTTAAGGCAGGGATACCGATCGCAAGCATTTCCTCCGACGCATTGAAGAAGCCGAGGAGCCTGTCGGGAAATAATTCAAAGATGATAGTTCCGGTTAACATAATGCAAACTGCGAGCGTAATGGAGAATTTAAGAGTTTCCTTTATGCGTTCCTTTTTCCTTGCTCCGTAATTGTATGCAAGAACCGGGATAACCCCGTTATTCAGACCGAATACGGGCATAAAGAAGAAGCTCTGAAGCTTGAAGTATGCACCGAATACGGCTGCTGCAGTGGTTGAGAATACGATAAGGATCCTGTTGATAAGATAGGTCATTACAGAGCCTATGGATATCATTAATATGGAAGGGATTCCCACCATATAGATCTCCTTTATCACAGAACCGTCTATATTCAATACCTTCTTTATCGAAAGACTGATATCACTGTTGTATTTCAGATTCAGGAAAAGACCCAGCAGGGCCGCAACAGACTGTCCGAAGATGGTGGCGAGTGCTGCACCTGCAACTCCCATTTTCGGGAAACCGAAAAGACCGAAGATCAGTATCGGGTCAAAGATAATATTGATTATAGCACCAGTTGCCTGGGAGACCATACTGTAAAAGCTCCGGCCGGTAGACTGCAGAAGACGTTCAAAGGTCATCTGGAAGAAGAGACCAATGGACAGACAGCTTACTATCCTAAGATAAACAGCCCCGTATTCCAGAATCTCCTTTTCGCCTGTCTGGGTCATTATAAAGCTGCGGGAAAACAGTATACCTATTATAAGGAAGAGAATATAGCTGAAAAAGGTCAGCAGTATTCCCATATTCGCCGCAGCATCCGAGCGGTCGTAGCGTTTCTCGCCGAGTGAACGGGAGAGAAGTGCATTGATACCGACACCGGTTCCGCTCCCCACTGCTATCATCAGGTTCTGCATAGGGAAGGCAAGAGTGACCGCCGTAAGAGCGTTTTCATTTATCTGGGATACAAAAATACTGTCAACAACATTATACAGTGCCTGCACCAGCATGGAGATCATCATGGGCAGGGACATTAATACGATGAGCTGCTTAACGGGCAGGACGCCCATCCTGTTTTCTTTTCGGACTGCCATTACCTGCGGATGCCGCTCCTTTCAATGATCCGGGATCCTCTTATCATAAGCGTGGCTCTCACTCCGAGAGCTCCAGCTTTGCGTGCCTGCAAAGTGCCTGAAAGGTTTCTTCACTTAGGTCATGCTCTATTTTGCAGGCATCTTCCCTGGCCACATCCGGATCCACCCCCAGCTGTGTAAAGAACTTTGTCAGGGTCTTGTGCCTGGTATAGGTTCTGTCTGCGATCTCCAGTCCGGAATCCGTGAGAACCAGCATACCTGCGTGGTCGCTTGTGAGATACCCTTTTTCCTTAAGTCTCTTTGTGGAATAGGTTACGCTGGGCTTCGTGACCCCGAGATGCTCCGCCACATCAATGGAACGCACATAGCCCTGCTTTTCCTTTATCATAAGTATAGCTTCCAGATAATCTTCTATGGTTTTTTCCACGTTCATAAATTACTCCTGATATAATCCATTTTTGGCGAAGGATCGGGAAGGTTCTTCTGGATGATACCACAAAAACGCTGCAATTTAAACTCAAATTAAAAATATTTAACTTTGGTTCCAAACTATCTTGACAAAAAAAGGGGGCGGAGTTATAACAGGTTAGAGAGGACTAACGGAAGGTGAAGGGGGTTAACAATCATATGCTGCCACTTATTCTTGCCGAGCCGGGCAAAGAGAACATTATAAAAAGAATAGGAGGAAGCCCTGAGGTAAGAAGACATCTTGAGGATATGGGCTTTACCCAGGGGGGAAGTGTGGTGCTTATAAGCACAGTCGGGGGGAATGTGATAGTAAAGGTGAAGGAATCAAGGATCGCACTTGATGAAGCCCTGGCGAAGAAGGTAATGGTCTGACTTTCCGGGAAAACGGAAATACCCGTGGGGAGCCGGAACAGTAAACATATTTTATAAGGAGAGAAAGATGAACACTTTGAGGGATGTGAAGATCGGAGATACCGTTACCGTGGTAAAGATACACGGTGAGGGCGCCATAAAAAGGCGGATCATGGATATGGGAATAACCAAAGGGACCAGCGTATATGTCCGGAAGGTTGCGCCGCTGGGAGACCCTGTTGAGATAACGGTCCGCGGATATGAGCTTTCATTGAGAAAAGCGGATGCGGAGATGGTTGAAGTGACGGAGGTGGAGAAGTGAGTATCAGAATCGCACTTGCAGGTAACCCGAACAGCGGGAAAACCACATTATTTAATTCCTTAACGGGATCAAACCAGTTTGTGGGAAACTGGCCGGGTGTAACGGTAGAAAAGAAGGAAGGAAAGCTTAAAAAACATGAGGATGTGGAGATAATCGATCTTCCGGGAATCTATTCCCTTTCCCCCTACACTCTGGAAGAGGTCGTTGCCAGAAACTACCTTATCGGGGAACGCCCTGATGCCATTCTCAATATAATAGACGGAACCAACCTGGAGAGAAATCTCTACCTTTCCACACAGCTTATCGAGCTGGGCATTCCGGTGGTCATTGCCATAAATATGATGGATGTGGTAAGGAAGAACGGTGACAGCCTGGATACAAAGGCACTTGCGAAGGAGCTTGGCTGCAGCATAGTCGAAATATCCGCGTTGAAGGATGAAAAGACGCTGGAAGCCGCTGAGGCAGCGATAGAAGCCGCAAGGTCCGGGAAAAAGGTTCCTATGCATACCTTCAGCGGTCCTGTGGAGCATGCCCTTGCACATATTGAAGAGGCGATAGTCCACGATCTTCCCGAAGAGCAGCAGAGGTGGTATTCGATAAAGATCTTCGAACGAGACGAAAAGGTTCTGGAGAAGCTCAGTGTTCCTTCGGATAAGCTTGCGCATATCGAAAAGGATATTACAGCGGCAGAGGAGGAGATGGATGATGATGCCGAGAGCATAATCACCAATGAGCGGTATATTTACATTGCCGATATCCTTAAGGAGATTTATAAGAAAAAGAATGCCGGAGAACTCAGCAATTCGGATAAGATAGACAGGATTGTGACCAACAGGATCCTGGGACTTCCTATTTTTGCGGTTGTTATGTTCCTGATCTACTGGATAGCTATGGTTGGAGTGGGTGCTCCTGCTACAGACTGGGCAAATGACGGGCTTTTCGGAGACGGCTATCATCTGTTCGGAATAGGTACCCCTGCTGCAGAGGAGGCCGGGGAGAATTATACCGCCGCTATGCAGGCTGTGGATGCCTATATGGGCTTTGATGATTCTACAGATATCGAGGCTATGAAGAGCTTTTCATCAGACAAAGATGTTGTGAGCTATACGGTCGAAGATGAGGAGACCCTTGAACAGAGCGAGATCTCGGTATACTTTGACAGTGTTCCCGAGGATGCGGGAGAAGATGTAAATGCTATGAGTTTCAAGGACGCGGTTGCTTATTTTGAAGAGAACGGCCTTGAGGAGCCCGATCCTGCGGATTACGGAATATGGGTACCCGGTATACCGGCAGTTGTAGAGGGTGTTCTTGACAGCGTAAACTGTGCGGACTGGCTGAAGGGCCTTATCCTTGACGGTATTGTTGCAGGTGTTGGCGCGGTTCTCGGCTTTGTGCCCCAGATGCTGGTCCTTTTCTTCCTGCTTGCCTTTGTGGAAGCCAGCGGTTATATGGCAAGGGTTGCCTTTGTGCTTGACAGGGTATTCCGCCGCTTCGGTCTTTCCGGAAAGAGCTTTATTCCTATCTTAATAGGGACGGGATGCGGCATTCCCGGCATTATGGCGTCCCGTACAATTGAAAATGAGCGTGACCGCCGTATGACCATAATGACTACCACCTTCATTCCCTGCGGAGCCAAGGTTCCCTTTATAGCAATGATAGCGGGCGCCATATTCGGCGGAAGTGCCGTTGTTTCCACAGGTGCATATTTTATAGGTATCGCAGCTATCATCAGTTCGGGTATCATACTTAAAAAGACAAAGATGTTTGCCGGTGAGCCCGCTCCCTTTGTAATGGAGCTTCCTGCATACCACTGGCCTACACTTATCAATGTTCTGCGCAGTATGTGGGAGAGAGGCTGGAGCTTTATCAAGAAGGCCGGAACAATCATCCTTTTGTCAACCGTAGTGATATGGTTCCTGTCCCGCTTCGGCTGGAGAGACGGAATATTCACCATGCTCGAGGAAGAAGAGATCGGCGGCAGCATTCTGGCAGCCATCGGAGGAGTCATCGCATTTATCTTTACTCCGCTCGGATGGGGTAACTGGCAGGCTGCTGTGGCTTCGGTAACAGGTCTTGTGGCCAAAGAGAACATAGTAGGAACGATGGGTGTTCTGTACGGCGGAGAGGGATCTGCCTGGGCAGCACTTGCCGCAGCATTTACCTCGGCTTCGGGCTTAAGCTTCCTTATCTTCAATCTCCTTTGTGCTCCCTGCTTCGCAGCTATGGGTGCGATCAGAAGGGAAATGAATAATGCGAAATGGACCTGGTTTGCCATCGGCTATGAGTGCGGCTTCGCCTATCTCGTATCCTTCGTGGTATACCAGATCGGAAGCGCCCTTGCAGGTGCAGGCAATATCATAGGAAGCGTACTCGCGGTTATAGTTATACTCGTATTCATCTGGCTGCTCTTCAGGCCCTATAAGGAATCAAACAGCCTGAAGGAAGCCTCGGTGGGAGCGTAAGGTGGCATTAATGTCATCCTGAGCGAAGCGAAGGATCTTTAGAGGGGTAAGCTATGAACTGGATAATAAACAACCTTGGAACGATCATAGTAGGAGCCATACTTCTTGCAATTCTCGCCGGTATACTGTACAGTACCCTTAAGAAGTCCGGAAAAAAAGGCACGGGCGGCTGTGGCTGCGGCTGCAGCTCCTGTCCGGGCAGCAGCATGTGCCACGGGAAAATGTGAGTAAGCAGTAATGCCAAAGGTAAAGTCCGGCAGGAACAAAACCATTGATATCTCTCTTGAAGAAGGACAGAGATATCTGGCCGGAACAGTTAAAATCGAATCAGCCGCTTCTTTGGAAGAAGTAACAGACAAGACAATCCTCGGGGATTGTCTTGATGTCATGTCCCTGCTTCCCGGAGGCTTTGCAGATCTGGTAATTGCAGATCCCCCATATAATCTCGATAAGGATTATAACGGCAGGAGGTTCAGGAAGACCTCTGATGAGATATACGCAGATTTCACGGAGTCCTGGGTCAAGAAAGTCATTCCGCTCATGAAAGCCGAAGCATCCTTATACGTGTGCTGCGACTGGAAATCAGGCGCTGTTATCGAGAGTATATTAAAGAAGTATTTTATCATCCGGAACAGGATAACCTGGCAGAGAGAAAAGGGACGGGGAGCCTTAAGCAACTGGAAGAACGGAATGGAGGACATCTGGTTTGCCACAAAGTCCGGATCCTATACCTTCAATGTGGAGGCCGTAAAGATAAGAAGAAAGGTCATTGCCCCGTACAAGGTCAACGGAAAGCCGAAGGACTGGGAAGAAACAGACTCCGGCAATTTCCGGAATACATATCCGTCAAATTTCTGGGATGATATTTCAATCCCCTACTGGTCTATGCCGGAAAACACGGCACATCCGACACAAAAACCCGAAAAGCTGCTGGCCAAGCTCATACTTGCAAGCTCCAATCCCGGGGACATTGTTTTTGACCCCTTCCTCGGATCCGGCTCAACATCCGTGGCGGCAAAAAAGCTTGGGCGCCACTATGTGGGTATCGAGCTAAACGATCAGTACTGCGTCTGGGCGGAAAAACGTTTGGAAATGGCCGGAAGGGACAGGACTATCCAGGGTTATGCCGATGGGGTTTTCTGGGAAAGAAACACGGCTGCGAGCCGGAATAGCCGGCCTGGTAATTATTCAGATCCCTCCGGATCCTGAAGGGTTATCCGGCATAAACAATTAAGAAATACGTAATTTACAGCGGAAAACAATTAAGATTCTTTGAATATCGTGGATTTCACAGATAAACTGTGATACAATTCGGCATTAGATGCAAGAAAAAGCGCCAAAGCTTATGAAAGGAGTATCGACGACCCAAAATGAAAAAGACATATTATTCTAAATTACTGACAATATTATTTGCACTTATGCTTATTTCCGTTTCGTTTACGGGATGCAAAATGAACCTTCCGGATGTACACGGCATCGGACCGGATGGATCCGCTGAGGGAACCGAAAGTGATGAAGAAGATTCAGAGGATGAAGAGGATAATACCGACGTCACAGCGGGAGATGCAGAAGACGGCGCGTACAGCATGACGGCGGTGGTGAACAATGACACCAGTTTTTACGTAGATGCACCGGAGGTTGTACTGAAGGACAAGAGCGCATCAAAGCCGGTTGATGTGAAGGACAAGGCAGGTGATCTGGAAAAGGCACGTCTCGCGTATCTTACTGCTTATTATGAGGGAGATGAGACTTCTGCAAAGGAGGATCTTGCCGACTATGATAAAATGGAACCCGGAAGTAAGGAAATGGATGCCATCAGAGCATTTTATCCCGAGCTCGGGAAGGTGTTTGCCCAGTTTGATATAGTAACCTACGACTTTACGGCAGCTACCGATGCCGATGATTCATCGGCCACATATGATGTGTATTCATCCGAAAACGAGCCCTTCTCGCTGGAGTTCTCTTTTGATGAGGGAACGGTTACGGACATAAGCCTTAGCTATGACGGAGAACTGGAGTAAAAGGATTAGACGAAAACTTGCAGCCGTTCTGTTTACTGCATCACTTGTACTTATAACCACAGCCTGCGCGGCACCCCCGGGAAGCGGGGATCCGGCGGCTGATGGCGGGGTGCACACCCGTCACGGAGGTGCAGTCGGAACGGAAACGAAAAGCAGTCCCGAAGCCGGGACAAAAAATGAAACCGGATCTACGGCAGGGGAAGAGCCTGAGGCATCAGACGGCTCTTCCATTACTGTGTTATGCAGTCAGGGCTGGGTCAAGGATGCGGAAAAGGAGCTGGGGAAAAAATTTGAGGAGGAGACGGGGATACACGTTGACTATCAGATCATTCCCGCAGACCAGTATCAGGACCAGCTTCTTTCCAGGCTTAATGGCGCTGATGCGCCAGATATCTGGGGCGCACAATCAGGGTTTGCACTGGAAACCGTATATAATGTGACCGGAAATGCGGTTGATCTGAGCGGAGAGGACTGGGCAGATGCATACAGTTCTTTTTCTGCTACACAAACAGGTGTGAAGGGTGTAAACTATGGCCTGACATACTTTGATACCACAACGGATTATTATATGGTCTACAACAAGAAGCTTTTTTCCGAGGCGGGTGTTTCGGTACCCGCTACCTGGAGAGAGCTTCTTGAGGTATGTGAAAAACTTTCATCGAAGGGAATAATACCCATTTATGAGCCTGTGGGGGACGGCTGGCATGTATTGATGCTTTTGACCGAAAATATGCAGGTTCTGGACAGGATAGATCCCGGACTTATAGATAAGCTGAATAAGAATGAGATCACCTTTGCGGAAAGCGTAAATATGGTGAAGGCCGTCGAGCAGTTGCGTGAGCTGGCCGCAAAGGGTTACTTCGGGGAGAATTACCTGAGTGATATGATAGATAAAGCGGACGAGCAGCTTGCCTCCGGGAAA
Organism: uncultured Lachnospiraceae bacterium; assembly: GCA_902803625.1. GTDB lineage: Bacteria > Bacillota > Clostridia > Lachnospirales > Lachnospiraceae > NK4A144. The sequence continues at coordinate 13,658 of CADCQV010000294.1, read as the reverse complement.
TACGCAATGTGTATGCTGAAGGCCGGCGCGATCAGGGCAATCGTTGAAAACGAAATGAATACCGGAGGATACACGGAAGAGGATTTCGGGCTCTTCCTGCTTCCCGTTCTTGATAATAATTATCTGAATGTTCATCCTGCGGGGCCGTCCCGTTTCATTTATTCCGGATCAGACAATATTGAAGCCGCGAAAAAATACCTTTCTTTTCTTTGCAGAAGGGAAAGCGTACAGTATATGATCGATCATTCCACGGATGTGGAGAATCTGCCTCTTGATGTGGGACAGAGGCCCTCATATTCCCGGATCACAAAGGAGTTTCTGGATGGATATGATGAAGAAAATTCAGGAATGGTGCTGCAGGATTCTGTGTTATATTTTAATGAGCAATGGATGGATATAAATGCTGATCTCTCTGCTATGTTTACCGGAGATATGACCGCTCTGGATGTGCTGAAGGGCATTGACGACAGGAGAAATATTCTCGCCGATGCTGCGGGAGATGAAAACTGGAAGTAATAATAAAGAACAGATACAACTGGCAATGATCAGGATATGAAAGGAGAGTTTATCATTAATGGCTGTGTACAGTAGAGTAAATACCGACCTGAATTTTGTGGACAGGGAAAAGGAAGTCGTAAGCTTCTGGAATGAAAAGGATATTTTCCGGAAGTCGATGGATTCCAGAAAGGAAGGAGAAACCTATACATTTTACGACGGACCGCCTACCGCAAACGGGAAGCCACATATCGGCCATGTCCTGACCCGTGTGATAAAAGATATGATCCCCAGGTACCATACCATGAAGGGAGCCTATGTTCCCAGAAAGGCGGGCTGGGATACCCATGGTCTGCCGGTTGAGCTGGAGGTGGAAAAGAAGCTCGGACTGGACGGCAAGGAGCAGATAGAAAAGTACGGTCTGGAGCCCTTTATCAGGGAGTGCAAGGAATCCGTATGGAAGTATAAGGGGATGTGGGCGAACTTCTCCGACCAGGTAGGATTCTGGGCGGATATGGAGCATCCCTATGTTACTTATGAGGATGATTATATCGAGTCTGAATGGTGGGCATTAAGCGAGATCTGGAAAAAGGGTCTTCTCTATAAGGGCTTCAAGATAGTGCCCTACTGCCCGCGCTGCGGAACCCCGCTTTCAAGTCATGAGGTTGCCCAGGGCTACAAGGCTGTAAAGGAAAGATCGGCTATCGCAAGGTTCAAGGTAAAGGATAAGGATGAGTATATCCTTGCTTGGACCACCACACCCTGGACCCTTCCCAGCAACGTGGGTCTCTGCGTGAATCCCGGTGAAACCTATGTAAAGGTCCATACTGCGGACGGATATACCTATATTCTTGCCAAGGCTCTGGCAGAGAAGGTTCTCGGAGGAGAGGACGCTCCCACAGCACCCTATGAGGTGCTGGATGAATTCAGCGGCAAAGAAATGGAATACATGGAATATGAACCGCTGTTCAAGTGTGCCGGTGAAGCTGCGGCTAAGCAGAAAAAGAAAGCACACTACGTTGTGGTAGATGACTATGTAACTATGGAAGACGGAACAGGAGTGGTACATCAGGCTCCTGCCTTCGGTGAAGATGATGCCAGGGTCGGCCGGAAATACGATATGCCTCTTGTACAGTTCGTTGATGATAAGGGGAATATGACAGAGGAAACCCCATTTGCGGGTCTCTTTGTAAAGGATGCGGATCCGGAGATCCTGAAGGATCTGGATTCCAGAGGCCTTCTTTTCTCGGCACCGAAATTTGAGCATGATTACCCATTCTGCTGGCGCTGCGACACGCCGCTTATCTACTATGCAAGAGAATCCTGGTTTATAGAAATGACGAAGGTGAGGGATGATCTGGTAGCCAATAATGAGAAGATAAACTGGATCCCCGCAACCATCGGCTCCGGAAGATTCGGAGAATGGATAAAGAATATACAGGACTGGGCGGTTTCCAGAAACAGATACTGGGGTACGCCTCTCAATATCTGGGAGTGTAAGGAGTGCGGTCACAGGGAGTCCATAGGCTCCAGAGAGGAACTCTATAAGCTTTCCGGAAATGAAAAGGCCCGTACCGTAGAGCTCCACAGACCCTTTATTGATGAGATAGTCTGCAGCTGTCCGGAGTGCGGCAAAGAGATGAGGAGGGTGCCGGAGGTTATTGACTGCTGGTTTGACAGCGGGGCGATGCCCTTTGCCCAGCATCATTATCCCTTTGAGAATGAGGAGCTCTTCAAGGCTCAGTTCCCCGCTTCATTTATTTCCGAGGCGGTGGATCAGACCAGAGGATGGTTCTATTCGCTTCACGCTATATCCACTCTTCTTTTCAACAAGCCCTGCTTTGAAAATGTTATAGTACTGGGTCTTGTTCTGGATGAGGACGGAAACAAGATGAGCAAATCCAAGGGAAATGCCGTCGATCCCTTTGAGGCTCTGGATACCTTCGGGGCTGATGCCATCAGATGGTACTTCTATATAAACAGTGCTCCCTGGCTTCCAAACCGCTTCCATGACAGGGCGGTAACGGAGTGTCAGAGAAAGTTTATGGGGACGCTGTGGAATACATATGCTTTCTTCGTGCTTTATGCAAATATAGACGGATTCGATGCAAAGGACCATAATCTTGACAGGGACAGCCTCAGCGTCATGGACAGGTGGATACTGTCACGCCTGCAGTCAACGATAAGGGAAACCGACAATGATCTGGGAAATTACAGGATACCCGAAGCCGCAAAGGCTCTTCAGTCCTTTGTGGATGAGCTCAGTAACTGGTATGTAAGGCGCTGCCGTAAGAGATACTGGGCAAAGGGAATGGAGCAGGACAAGGTAAACGCGTATATGACGCTTTTCACCTGTCTTGTAGACATCTGTAAGGCAGCTGCTCCCATGATCCCCTTTATGACGGAGGAGATCTACCGGAATCTGGTTGCAGAGAACGATAAGAATGCTCCGGAGTCAATTCATCTATGTGATTATCCCGCAGCGGATGAGTCTCTTATAGACGCTGAGCTTGAAAAGGATATGGAGGAGGTTCTCGATATTGTTGTTCTCGGGCGGGCTGCGAGGAATGAGAGCGGGATAAAGAACCGTCAGCCAATAGGGCAGATGTACGTTAAAGCCCCCGAAATGTCGGATTTCTATAAGGAGATAATAGCTGATGAACTGAATGTGAAGAAGGTCGAATTCTCCGAGGATGTAAGGAGCTTTACAACCTATACCTTCAAGCCGCAGTTAAAGACCGTCGGACCGAAGTACGGCAAGGTCCTTAATAAGATAAGGGAAGCATTGAAGGAGCTTGACGGAAATGAGGCGATGGATACCCTGAAAGCCGAAGGTGCTCTTAAGTTTGATTTCGACGGTACTGAGGTTTCACTGGCAGAAGAGGATCTTCTCATTGAAATGAGCAACAAAGAGGGCTTTGTGGAGCAGAATGACAATAATGTCACGGTAGTTCTGGACACCAATCTCACGGAGGCACTGCTGGAGGAAGGCTATGTAAGGGAGCTTATCAGCAAGATCCAGACAATGAGAAAGGAAGCGGGCTTCGAGGTGATGGACAAGATAAGGATTTCCATGACGGGAAGCGAAAAGCTGGAGGAGTATATGAATGCGAATGCTTCCTTCATAAAAACCGAGACTATGGCAGATATTATCGATCTCGCGGGACTTTCGGGCTATACAAAGGAGTGGGATATAAACGGAGAAAAGGTCACTCTCGGTGTTGAAAAGCTGTGACTTTTGGCGGCTGAAGAATGTAATGGGGTTTATGCATATTTTTAGGAAAGGAGTGTTACAGACTGAAATGGTACATAGCAGAAAATTCGACAAGGCAAAATTCAAAAAGCAGATAGAGGATAATGTCCGTTCCCTGTACAGGAAAAACCTGAAGGAAGCGGATAAGCAGGAGATCTTCCAGGCAGTCTGCTTTGCGGTCAAGGATACCATTATAGAGGACTGGATGAACACCCAGCAGGCTTATGAGAAGGAGGATCCGAAGACGGTTTATTATCTGTCAATGGAATTCCTTATGGGCAGGGCACTCGGAAACAATCTGATAAATTTATGCGAATATAAGGAAGTAAAGGATGCATTAAAGGAGCTGGGAGTGGATCTCAATATGGTTGAAGATCAGGAGCCGGACGCAGCTCTCGGAAACGGCGGTCTGGGAAGGCTGGCAGCCTGCTTCCTGGATTCCCTTGCCACCCTCGGATATTCCGCATACGGCTGCGGGATCAGGTACCGTTACGGTATGTTCAAGCAGAAGATAAAGGACGGATACCAGCTCGAAATACCGGATGACTGGCTCAGGGACGGAAATCCCTTTGAGCTCCGCCGCAGGGAATATAAGAAAGAGGTCAAGTTCGGCGGTTATGTCAGGGTGGAGACCGACAGTAACGGACGTAACCACTTTATTCAGGACGGTTATCAGTCTGTAAATGCAATACCCTATGATATGCCCGTGGTGGGCTACGGAAACGGCATAGTAAATACCCTCCGTATCTGGGATGCTGAGCCTGTGGAGTGCTTCCAGCTTGATTCCTTTGATAAGGGCGACTACAGAAAGGCTGTGGAGCAGGATAATCTTGCAAAGAATATAGTTGAGGTACTCTATCCCAACGATAATCACTATGCGGGGAAGGAGCTCCGCTTAAAGCAGCAGTATTTCTTTATTTCCGCGTCGGTTCAGGAGGCTGTGGCAAAATACATGCGTAAGCATGATGACATAAAGCGTTTTGCGGAAAAGAATGTCTTCCAGCTGAATGACACACACCCCACGGTGGCGATCCCCGAGCTTATGAGGATACTTATGGATGACTATGACCTTACATGGGATGAGGCCTGGGCAGTCACCACCAGCACCTGTGCATATACGAATCACACGATCATGAGCGAGGCTCTGGAGAAGTGGCCGATAGAGCTGTTCTCCCGCCTTCTTCCCAGGGTTTACCAGATAATAGAGGAGATCAACCGCCGCTTCTGCCTGCAGATACAGGCAGCCTATCCCGGCGATCAGGAGAAGATACGGAATATGGCCATTATCTATGACGGTCAGGTGAGGATGGCCTATCTTGCCATCTGTGCCGGCTTCTCGGTTAACGGTGTGGCACGTCTCCATTCGGAGATCCTGAAAAAGAGGGAGCTGAAGGACTTCTATGAAATGATGCCGGAGAAGTTCAATAATAAGACAAACGGCATTACACAGAGGCGTTTCCTTCTTCACGGAAATCCTCTTCTTGCGGAATGGGTTACGGACCACGTGGGACCGGACTGGATAACGGATCTGAAAAAGATCCACGGTATAGCGGTTTATGCCGATGATAAAAAGGCGCAGAACGAGTTTATGAACATCAAGTTCAAGAATAAGCAGCGCCTGGCCAAATACATTATGGAGCATAACGGAGTGGAGGTGGATCCCCGTTCCATTTTCGACGTGCAGGTAAAGAGGCTTCATGAGTATAAGAGGCAGCTCTTGAATATCCTTCATGTGATGAGCCTTTACAACAAGATAAAACGGCATCCCGATATGGAGTTTTTCCCGAGGACCTTCATCTTCGGTGCAAAGGCTGCAGCGGGCTACAAGAACGCAAAGCTTACAATAAAGCTGATAAACTCCGTGGCTAATGTGATTAATAATGACGCTTCGATTGACGGAAAGATCAAGGTGGTCTTCATTGAGGACTACAGGGTTTCCAATGCAGAGCTTATTTTTGCGGCAGCCGATGTATCCGAACAGATCTCCACAGCAAGTAAGGAAGCCTCGGGTACCGGATGTATGAAGTTTATGCTGAACGGAGCCCTGACTCTCGGAACCATGGACGGAGCCAATGTGGAAATGGCCGAGGAGATGGGCAGTGAAAATATGTTCATCTTCGGAATGAGCGCGGATGAGGTCATGAACTATGAGAAGAACGGCGGTTACGACCCTATGGATATCTTTAATTCCGATCAGGAGATCAGGGATGTGCTGACACAGCTCATAAACGGCTTCTATTCAAAGGACAATCCGGATCTTTTCAGGGATCTTTACAATTCCCTGATTAATACGCAGAGTACTTCGAAGGCGGATATGTACTTCATATTAAAGGATTTCCGCTCTTACGCCGAGGCGCAGAGCGAGGTGGAGAAGCAGTACCGCGATAAGGCACTGTGGGCAAAGAAGGCTATCATTAACGTGGCATCAACAGGCAAGTTCTCATCTGACAGAACCATTAAGGAATATGTGGATGAGATCTGGCATCTGGATAAGGTGACACTTTCAAAGAAAATAAGGAAATAAAAAAGAGGGCAGTTTGTCCAGACAGGAAGGAGCGGCATCAAAAATATGAATGACGCAGTGACGGTCCGCGGCTCGGGGGCATATCTCCTTAATGGTACTGAGATATGCGGTGAGGCACCGGATAATATTTCAAAGGAAGAAGCCCGCAAGGGAACGATCGCATACGGAATACTCTCATCCCACAATACTTCTGGGGATGACAGGAAGCTGAAGATAAAATTTGACTGTATAACAAGCCACGATATCACCTATGTGGGCATTATACAGACGGCCAGAGCATCGGGACTGAAGAAGTTCCCTTTGCCCTATATTCTCACAAACTGTCATAATTCCCTCTGTGCCGTGGGAGGCACAATAAATGAGGATGACCACGTTTTCGGTCTCAGTGCGGCCAGAAAGTACGGCGGTGTCTACGTACCTCCGCATCAGGCGGTGATACACCAGTATGCCAGGGAAATGCTGGCAGGCTGCGGAAAGATGATTCTGGGCTCCGATTCCCATACAAGATACGGTGCTCTCGGTACCATGGCAATGGGTGAGGGAGGACCGGAGCTTGTAAAGCAGCTTCTAAACCAGACCTATGATATTGATTATCCCGGTATCGTGGCGGTTTACTTAAGCGGTGAGCCCTCATACGGGGTCGGACCTCAGGATGTGGCACTTGCCCTTATCGGAAAGCTTTTTTCTGACGGTATCGTAAAGAACAGGGTAATGGAATTTGTTGGCCCCGGGGTATCCGCATTAAGCGCTGATTTCCGTATCGGCATCGATGTGATGACAACAGAGACCACCTGTCTCTCTTCTATTTGGAGGACGGATGGGAAAACAGAGGAGTTTCTGTCGACACATGGAAGAGCGGAGGACTATAAGGAACTGAATCCCTCGGATACCGCCTACTATGATGAAGTGGTGAGCGTGGATCTTTCAAAGATAAAGCCCATGATAGCCCTGCCCTTCCATCCCAGCAATGCTTATACCATAGAAGAGCTGAATCAGAATCTTTCCGATATCCTGTCGGATGTGGAGAAAAAGGCAAGGATCTCCCTCGGCGACAGGGTGGATTTTGACCTTCACAGGAAGATAAGAAACGGAAAGCTCTTTACTGACCAGGGAATAATCGCGGGCTGTGCGGGAGGAGGATTTGAGAATCTCTGCGCGGCTGCGGATATTCTGAAGGGAGCGGATATCGGGAACAGCGAATTCACTATGAGTGTTTATCCGGCATCCATGCCTGTATACGCCGAGCTTGTCAGGAACGGTGCGGTCTCAAGCTTTATAGATGCAGGTGTGGTGGTAAAGACCTGCTTCTGCGGTCCCTGCTTCGGAGCAGGCGACACTCCCGCAAACAATGCATTTTCCATACGTCATTCTACGAGGAATTTCCCGAACAGGGAGGGCTCAAAGGTGCAGAACGGACAGATATCATCCGTGGCACTTATGGATGCCCGCTCTATTGCAGCTACCGCTGCAAATAAGGGGATACTTACACCTGCTACGGATCTGGATATAGAGATCGGAAAATATAAGTACTTCTTTGACGCTCAGATTTATGAAAAGAGGGTATTTGATTCAAAGTGTAAGGAAGACAGTGACGCAGAGCTTATCCTCGGACCGAATATCAAGGACTGGCCGGAAATGCCTGAGCTTACCGACAATCTGATAATAAGGATAGTCTCCGAGATCCACGACAGCGTTACAACAACCGATGAACTGATACCCTCCGGAGAAACATCTTCATACAGGTCAAATCCTCTGGGACTTGCCGAATTCACCCTCTCCCGTAAGGATCCGTCCTATGTGCAGAGGGCAAAGGATGTGGCCGCATATGAGAAAGCAAGGGAAGACGGGGTATCGGCCCTTGAGAAGATGCTGGAGGCATCGGGAGACCTCGGAGAGGTTATGAATGCGGTTAAGAAAAGCTTTCCGGATGCGGACTGGAATAATACTGGAATAGGCTCTGCGATCTTTGCGGTAAAGCCGGGAGACGGCTCCGCAAGGGAACAGGCGGCATCCTGTCAGAAGGTTCTGGGAGGCTGGGCAAATATCGCCAATGAATATGCCACTAAAAGGTACAGAAGTAACCTCATTAACTGGGGTATGCTTCCCTTTGTGATAGAAAAGGGAGAGCTTCCCTTTAAGAATCTGGATCACCTTTTTATTCCCGGTATCAGAAAGGCGGTTTCCGGAAAAGAGGACCGCATTAAGGCGTACACGGTGAAGGACGGTACCCTGAAGGAATTTGAGCTGTCACTCGGAGAGCTTACGGATGACGAGAGACAGATAATACTGAAGGGATGCCTGATAAACTATAATAGAGTGTGAGGGAAGATCCTTCGCTTCGCTCAGGATGACAGGGAAGCGGGAGCTCAGGATGACAGAGAAGCGGGAGCTCAGGATGACAGCGGATTTCATTCTTCCAGAGCGAATTCGATGGATGTAAGCTTCTCAATGTGATCCTCATCGAAGGACAGGGTCATAGTGAACTGGTATTTATCCTCGCTGTAGAGATCCATCACAACCTCGGTGTCTTCATTTTCCGCGGGGTGATTGAAGTCGTATGCCGTTATACCGAACTGGGCGATAAGCTTTCCTATATCGTCGGCAACAGCCATAAGGGCACTCATCTGTTTATCGGACATTTTGTCCACATCTTCATAATCTTCGATATCCTCGGCGGCAGTTTCCCTGTCGCCGTCTTCATATTTCGTAAAGTAGTTAAAACGGGCATCCTTGATATCACCGCCGCTCTTCTCAGAAGCCGGACTGTAATCCGTAACCTTTTCATTTTTCATGGCACCCTTGGAAGAAGTCACACTGACTTCGATTTCGTAATTTTCCCCGATGGTGGCTGTGGCTGACCATTCATCGCCGTCCCAGCTGCCGTGGGTAACATCATGGTTATTTTCATCATCATCCACAACAGGGGCAGTATCCTCACTGACAGAGCTGTTCTCTGCTACAGGTTCTTCTTCCTCGGGAAGGTCCTCTTCCTCAATCTCCTCGGGCTCTTCCTCAGGGGAGTAGGTCGGGAGGGCGTTTTCCACCTCTTTATCGCCGCCGCTGACCTCACCGACGGTCTCCTCCGAGACTGTTTCCGGTTCCTCTTCGACGGCCTCCTCAGCAGGCTCCTTCGGGGTATATCCTATCCAGTCCTCAGCGCCGGCTTCCATACAGCCTGAAAGGGCAGATTGGAGGAGGAGAATAAGGATCAGTGTCAATATGGATTTTTTCATTAAACTGAGCCTGTTCATAATTCAGGAAGGGGGAGGGGATCCTTTAGTCCCACTATGGTTCCGGTAAGATCATAGAAATGCAGGCCTGTGCTTATTTTCCAGCTTGCCATGCTTACCTCATCAAAAACAAAGATAACATTTCCGGGGGCGCTGCCGGCAGAGCACTCACTATGGTAGTCATTAATGGTCTTTTCTATCTCCTTATCGATATTTCTCGCAAAATAAAAGCGGTTTACGGTAAGCCCGTATTTATATGCAAAAAAGGCAACCTTTTCGGTAATACTGATATCATCGGGAACGATAACTATATGCTCATAGCCTGAGAGCTTTGCAGCCAGTGCTTCGTTTTCCAGATCAAGGTTCCATTGCTTTCCTATAGGGATGAATTTTTCACGCTTTGAAGCTATCAGAGTGCTCATATCAAAAAACTGGATACCTAAGCATAACACCAGAATGACAGCGGGAATATGTTTCTTTTTTGAGGAAAATGAAATAAGCGTTACGGCCGCGGCTGTCAGAAGTATCATGGCGGGCCAGATAAAGCGTCCGTTTGAACGGAAGACACCCAGTATCATCTCCAGTGAAGCCGGAACCTTTATCCGGAAAAGCAGGAGTGAATTTAAGGTTATATCAGGAAATACGGACATCAGGAAGAATACGGGGCAAAGAATGAAGATCAGGTGGCGGTGATCAGGCTTTTCAGCATTCCTTCTGTTAAAGGCATAATAAAAAACAGAAAAGATCAGTAAGATAAGGCCTCCAAGCCCCAGATAGGCAAAGCCCTCATACTGATTGGGATTTTGCAGCGGGAGCCCGCGGAGAAGACGGCCCATATCCAGAGAATTGATGAAGGTATTCAGGTTTGAACTGTATCCTACGAGACTGTAGGAAACTTCCACATTTCCGTAAAGGGCACCGGTAATAAAGAGTCCGAGGTATGTAACCAGAGCAGAAACTGTCCCCGTAATCAAAGCCGGGACAAGGGTCATAATATGGATGATCTCATAGATAAATGAAAATAATGCGATCACCGCACCCATTGCCCAGAGGTAGGGGTGCAGCATTACTGCAAAAAAGAAATAAGCTCCCCAGACGCAGCACTTTTTTTTAATAGACCACCTGAAGGAATCATCGAGGAAAATAAGGAGCGGAATGATGATAAGATAGTGAGCCGTAAGGGATGTATGATAAAACATCCGTTGCAGCATAGCGAAGCTCTCTGCAATAAAGGGAACGGAGAGGACCGCAAAAAGGGGGTTCCGGCAAAGCTTATATATCAGGAGCGCTGCAGTTCCGCCTGTCAAAGAAAAGGAAATAAACCCATACAGACCAAAGTACTGGAAGGTTTCGGGAAGAAAATCCCGGAACAGCTTGAAAACAATGGCAAAAAGCGGGATGGAATCGGTCCATAGTATGGACATTTTATAAGGGTATGACAGGGAATCCATAAGACCTAAGGGGAAGAACCAGGGTGACTTACGGAAGTGGCACCAGCCGATATAATGCTGATGCAGATCTACATCACTTACCCTGAATATCCATCCGTCATTTGTGACATCAAGAACATATACCCCGTAGGTCAGGATAAAAAGAAAGGCGCCGGTAATAAATCCAATCAGAAAAATAATACCGGCGCTGCTCTTATGGTCTTTTATCTTTTCAAATAGTTTCAAAGCCCGATTTCCCTGCCTGAAAGCAGCCTGTAAGCCTCTTTGTATTTCCCGATGGTCTTCTCTATTATATCATCAGGGAGGGAGTAATTACAGGTCGGATTTTCCTTCAGGTAGTCCCTGACAAACTGCTTGTCGAAGGAGGGCTGGCTTTTACCGGGCTCATAGCCTTCCTTCGGCCAGAATCTGCTGGAGTCGGGAGTCAGGAGCTCGTCCGCCAGAACTATGTTGTCATTCTCATCAAGTCCGAATTCCAGCTTGGTGTCGGCAATGATGATGCCGCGGGTAAGTGCATAGTCGGCGCATTTTTTGTATATCTCAAGGGTATAGTCCCTTATCTTTCCGGCATATTCCCTGCCCTTTCCGGGAAACTCGCTGTTAAGGATGCTGGCACTCTCTTCAAACCTGATATTTTCATCATGGGTGCCTATCGCAGCCTTTGTACTGGGGGTGTAAATGGGCTCCGGAAGCCTGTCGCAGTTCTTTAAGCCCCCGGGGAGCTTTATTCCGCATACACTGCCGTTTTCCTTATAGCTTTCCCAGCCGCTGCCGGTGATATAGCCGCGCACTATACATTCTATGGGAATCATGCGAAGCTTCTTTACCAGCATGGTCCGCCCTTCAAACTCCGCTGTACGGAAGAATTCGGGCATATCATTTACATCACTGCTGACAAGGTGGTTTGGAAGGATATCCTTCGTGAGATCAAACCAGAATTCGGAGATCCGGGTAAGGATCTTTCCCTTACCCTTTATCTCATTTTTCAGTATAACGTCAAAGGCGGATATACGGTCCGTAGCGACCATGATCAGGTTATCATCGGTCTCATAAATCTCTCTTACCTTTCCGCTTTTTACCGGAGAATATTTTTGCATGGCTTTTCCAATGACGCTCCTTTCAGATTTATTTTCCGTCATAGGGCACAACAGCACCCTCGTAGTTATCGTTTATGTAAGAAACGATCTCATCGGACTTCAGCACTCCGGTAAGAGCCTTTATCTTTTCCGCTGACTCGTTTCCTTCCTTTACGGCAATGATATTCACATACTGCTGGATGGCTTCACCGCTTGCGGCTTCAACGGCAAGGGCATCCTTCCCAACATTGAGGCCGGCTTCAAGGGCATAGTTTCCGTTGATAACTCCAAAGGCAACGCTTTTTAGCTGCTTCGGAACCTGCGCCGCTTCGACTTCCACAAGCTCCAGGTTTTTCGGATTCTCTGCCACATCATTTACCGTAGCGGTCACACCTGCACCCTCTTTAAGCTTTATAAGCCCTTCCTGCTCCAGAAGAAGAAGTGCACGGGCTTCATTGGTCGTATCATTGGGGATCGCGATTGAGTCCCCGTCGGCAATATCCGAAAGAGCGGTCTTGCTTCCTGCGTAAATACCGAAGGGCTCATAGTGTATCTTTCCGTTTTCCGCAACGGCAAGATGGGTGCCGTTTTCCTCATTGAAGGAATTCAGGTAATTAATATGCTGGAAATAATTTGCATCAAACTCTCCCTGCTCCACAACGTTATTCGGCTGTACGTAGTCCTCGAATACCGTGACCTGAAGATCGTAGCCCTGACCCTTTAAAATGTCCTTTGCCTTATTAAGGATCTCGGAATGGGGTGTTTCCGACGCAGCGATCTTGATGACCTTGTCGCTTCCGGCTGACGATTTGCCGCAGCCTGCGAACAGTACTGCCGTTAATGAAGCTGCCAGTAGTAAAGATAAGAATTTTTTATTCATAATGCTCTCCTTTTTTGCTGTTTTCTGTTTCTATACCCTTCTCTTATCAAGCTTTGCGGAGATAAGATTACCTATGAACTGGAATATCTGTACCAGAAGCACCAGGAGGATAACAGTGACCCAGAGGATATTGGCCTGATAACGGTAATATCCGTAACGGATCGCTATGTCTCCGAGGCCTCCGCCTCCTACGGTTCCTGCCATTGCGGAATATCCGAGAATGGTGCCGGTTGTTATGGTGGCACCCGAGATCAGGGAGATCTTTGCTTCTCCGAGCAGCACCCGGGTAACTATCTGAAAATTATCGGCGCCCATGGACTGGGCGGCTTCGATGACACCCTTATCCACCTCATTTAATGAGGATTCCACCATACGGGCGATAAGGGGAGAAGCCGATATCACCAGCGGAACAATGGTGGCAGTGGAGCCGTAGGTCTTTCCGACTACAAAAAAGGTGATCGGAAGAACCAGTATCAATAGTATCAGGAAGGGAATGGAACGCATAATATTTGTAATGGTGTCCAATACCTGATAAACTGCCTTATTCGGATGAATGCCGTCCTTTCCGGTAACGGTGAGGACTATGCCCCAGGGAAGACCGATAACATAGCCGAAAAAAGCAGATACTATTGTCATATAGAGGGTGTCGACTATTCCCTCTGCTATCATCATAACTTCCTGGGATGACACCTCAAGCACCTCCTTCCGAAGCTTCACCGGTAATATCTTCTCTGGCCCGACCTCTTTCC
>CADCQV010000293.1 GCA_902803625.1 uncultured Lachnospiraceae bacterium | reverse complement strand
GGTTAAAGAAACTGCTAAACATGCGGATAATAACAGAATAAGTGCTTTTGTTTTCATATTACACATCCTCCAAAATCGGGCATTTTTGCCCCCTTATTAGAATATACGAAAGAAATCGGAAAATGGCATTTACCAGGGACGGTTCTTTCTGACTCCTCTGTTTACCATACAGTGATGCGATCTTCCGGAGCAAGGTACATTCCGTCTCCCTCTTTAATACCATAGAAATTCAGGAAGTCATCGAAGTTCTGCAGCGGAACATTGGCTCTATAGGCTTCGACAGGGTGATCATTGGTCGCAACGTATTCCTTTTCCGCTTCCTCATAACGCGCCTGCTTCTGAATGACGGCAAGCTGCTTAAAGAACATGTCATAGTCGAAATTTTCCTGCTCTTTCGCAATGGAGAGCAGGCACTTTAAAGAACCGAGATCCGAAATAGCTTCTCCCTGAATCAACTGCGCTCCTTCTTCTCCGTATGGAACATCGGAAATCTGAGGCATCGGTACGAGCTCGCTATAGTATTTGAGAAGCTTATCCACACGTTCATCAAAAGCCTTCTGTTCTTCATCTGTCCACCACTCCTTCTGGGCTCCGTCCTTATCAAAATGGGAGCCGGTGGTATCGAAGGCATGGGTGAGCTCATGTCCTACGATCATACAAAGCCCCCCAAGCTTCTTTTCCAGGGGCCAGCTTTCATCATAATAGTCGCCGCCGCAGATACCGGCAAAGATATTCATGGAATTATCCTGCGGCATATACATTGCAGCCAGAGTGCTGTAATACGTATCATATCTCCAGTAGGTCCCGTCATTTTTCTTTGATAATGGAGCGGCCTCTGAGAGCCTGAAGTATCTTCTTCCCTTGATAATGGCACTCAGCGCCGTTTCACCTTCGGCAGAGGTTCCGATTGCATCGCATTTAACATCATATACTTTTTCCGGATAGCAGATATGCAATTTAATGTTATCCAGCTTCTCAACGGCAACCGCCTTTGTCTCATCAGAAAGCCAGTCCTCTTCAATAATCATTTTGCGGTATGCTTCAATCATCATATCAGTCAGCTCAGCCACCTGGGGCTTGATATTCTTATCAAAGCAATAATTGACATACATCTGATCCACCATTGACGGCACTGTGGCTTCCATCGTTTCCAGCGCATATAAGTCAGCATCGTTTATGGTTCCGGAGCCGTTCAGTTTCGCTGTCTCTTCATAGGTTTCAAAGTCGCAGTACTTCGTAAACTCCAGAAGTGTATTTACAAGCGTCCACGCCTTGATGCCTTCAATATTTTCATCCGAATAATTCTCATCAAAGCTGTCAAGAAGCTTGGTATAACCCACCATGATCTTCCCTTTGAAATCAACATCATAACCTAAAGACCTGAAGATGTCTGCAACAGGAAGATTTTTATATTTCTCTTCAAACTCTGCAACCGTAAGTGTTATGCTGGGATCTCCCGACATGTCCGCCATTATGGCTTCTATACCTGGCAGGAATTTATTTTCAAACCCTTTTGCGGTATCAAAGATCTCCTTCGCCTCGCTTTCGGAGTATCCCAGACGTTTCAGCATGTACTCCGCAGTCTTGTGCTTGATAGCCAGCCCTTCGGTTTCCTGATCCCCCTTCTGATAGTCATCGGGTTCGTCCGAAAGCAGAGATACACTCTGAATACACAGCATATTGAAAAAGGGATCCAGCGGTTCCGTTATAATTGAGATACTCACCATCGGCGTCCCATAGAGGTTTCGCTTCGGATCAGAGTAATATTTCGTCATCTCCTCAATGGAGGAAATGGACATTAGATCCTCCACATAGGGCTTTAGTGGGGCAAGTCCATCCTTATTTCTGGTATCCCAGTCCGTAAGCAGTGCATAATAATTCTGGAGCGATGTCAGATCCTGATCATCCTTTTTCCCGCCGTTTAAAACGGCAAGCTTTGCCTCATTGTAATTATCGGTCTGTTCTGTTCTGGCTGAAACATTTACCGCGCCCTCTCTGATCTTTGCGCCCTCAGCCCAATCCCGGTTGATGGCCGCAGCAAAATCATCCTTCAGGCTGATTTCGCCCATGCCCTCATAGGTTCCGTAGATCCCGGAGTCGATCCACTTTGCGCCGGGTCGGTCATCCGCGCTCTTATCTGCCTCAGCTGCCGGTGCCCCGCCTGCAATATCTTCGGATGCAGATTCATTGCCGGCATCACTTACCCTCTCGGAGTCGCTCTGTTCATTGCCGTTGTCGACTGTTACATTGGCAGTCTCTGCTTTTCCACACCCTGTAAAGATTGTTCCCACTATCATGGTCAATGCCAAAATACTACTGATAAGTTTCCTTTTCATTAATATCCTCCTTATCAAGAAATTGTCCTCGCAGCTGAACCCGTAGTTTTACATCTTGTGATTATTTCTTTCGTAAAATTATATATAACATCAGTGGCTTCTTCAAGCCGCCGCATGCGCATGCGTTTATCTGTTGCTTTTCAAGCTAGCGTAAAGTTTTTGTAGGATTGATATAAAAAAGGAGG
>CADCQV010000292.1 GCA_902803625.1 uncultured Lachnospiraceae bacterium | reverse complement strand
CATTCCCGGCAGATCTTAAGGCCATATACAAAATATACACCGAAGTTATCAGATAAAGAATGATCTGCAGAATGAATGCAATGTATCTGCCGGGCTCCGCAATATATTCGTGATTGTCATTAAATGAAAAGATAAAATGATGGAAGCGGTTTATCATCAGGTAGATAAGACCAAGTATGAAAAGTATCCAGACTACATATGTCAGAGCCCTGCTGGGGCGTTTCCTCTTATCCAGATAAGCAACCACAAAGAGTATCCAGGTAAGCATTGTAAGTAACCTGAAGATAAAATAAAGAACCGTATCTGAATAGACAAACGGAAAGAGAGCCGGGATGTGATGATACTCATACAGGATTCCCCATGCTGCATCAATGATATAGTAGAAAACTGCTGAAATAAGGAAATACCTGTAACGCCTCGCCTCCCTGATCCAGGCTTCTTCAATGCCCGGCTTCTCATCAATCTTCCGAAGCGCTTCACGGTTTATTATGAAATGAAGTATAAGCGAAACTATCCCTATTGCCGAATAATACATAATCCTCTACCTTTGTCAGAAGAACCGTTACTATGATATCTTCTCAAAGTACTCCGTAAGCCTCTCTATAGGAATCGGCTTTGAATACTTGTACCCCTGAAGATAGCGTCCGCACATCCTTATACACATCTGCTCGTCATCATTGTTTTCTATCCCCTCGTAAAGCACTGCATAGTGCATGTCGCTGAACATATGTGCAAGGTATGAGACCATTGTTTCGGACTTTGTATCCATATTACTGGCAATCACCAGCGAACGGTCAAACTTTATTATGTCGAAGGGAAGCTCGATTATCCTGTCGAAATTGGAATACCCGGTTCCGAAATCGTCGAGATAGAATTTTATGCCGCTGTCCTTCAGCTCATTTATCTTATTCCGTACAATGATAAAATCCTGTTCGCTCTGGCTTTCCGTAAGCTCTATTGCCAGCTTTTCATAGGGTATCCCATTATCGTCTATTATCTTCATGACCCTTTCACTGAAATCGCTTTCCCTTACATCGATCATGGAAAAGTTTACTGAAATACGTTTCAGATAATAGCCCTCGCGTAAAAGCTCCTTAATGGCGAGACAGGTCTTATTAAGGATTATCATACTCAGTGTTTTGATGAAGCCTAATTCTTCAGCAATGGGAATAAACTTATCCGGAAAGACAATACCCTTTTTTTCCAGCCTGAGTCTCATCAATGCCTCAGCGGTATCATACTTGCCGCTTCCCGTATTCATCACAGGCTGGCAGTATACCTCCACACGGCTGTCATTCAGATCCCCCTTCCGGAAAATGTCTTCAAGCTCGCGAACAATGTATTTATGCTCCCTGTAGTCTTCTATATCCTTTTCATCCACATACTTCACTTCCCGCTCATCCATGCAGCTCTCGAGATACCTGATAAGATCCAGATAATCATTTGTCCTGCCGATCTCATCAATGGTGGTAAGGAAGATGATCTTGTAATCAAGCTCGAATTTTTTATGCTGGATATAATAGTCTTCGAGCATTCGTTCCAGCCGCTCCCTGTAATCCGGATTTTTTGCGGTTTCAGCCACAAGAACTATATGACCTCCGGAAAGCCTGAAGAGCAGGGCGTGCTTAAAGAAATGATGATTGTAATGCCTTATCAGGTCCTGAAGCTCCTTTGGAAACTTCCGGTCCTTGACATCAAAATCCTTCAGGTAAAGACTCATTATTAAGAGCTCGTTTCCGTGGGAATAACTGTATTGCATCAGATCCTCAAAAGCTGTAATATTCACAGCCCCTATCTCGGGATCGTAGGGATTTGAATGCATGAAATAAAGGATCGCATACGTGGGAAAGAGGAATACGGCGGCAGTAAAGGAAGACTGCCCGTGTAGTCCCTGTATCAGCATAACAAGTATGGAGAGGAGCGTTGTTATAACTATCCCGATGTAGATCTGCTTATAGATCCTGTTTTTGTGGAATACCAGCATGCATAAAATAAGTACTGTATAAAAGAAAAAGAAAAAGGGGGAAATACTAAACCCGGGGTGTATCCGGTTCTCAGCATCAATGTGAAAACCCGTTCCGGTATAGGTGGTAATAAACAGATACGCGGCAACAATAACATACGCGGCCACAGCCGCAATGATATACTTATTGTCGGATCTAAGCTCCATATGGAGCGTTTCCTTCGCATAGAATACAAAATGAAGAAGGATTGCAAAAAGAGACAGATAAAATGTACCCCGGACAGCATAGATCAGCTCATGCGGAATCTTATCCGGGATGTTTAGGAGCATATGAAAAATGATATCCGATACGGCGGTAAGCATAAGAAGGAACAGACTGTTCCTGAATATGATAAAGCTCTTTGTATGATTTATATATGCGGTAAAGATCAATATAAGGAAAGCCAGGCAGGAGGCAAGTACTATGATGTCTCCCACCGGGCTGTAATTTCCGTAATAGGTTATAGCTGTACTGCTGATAGCTTAAACCTCCAATTCTCCTTATACTCTGAAGAAGCTCAGTTCGTCCTCCAGCTGCTTTGCTATTCCGCTAAGGTTCGAAGCACTTCCTGCAAGAATATTGACCGTTGCGTTAAGCTCCTGCATAGATGCCGAGGTTTCCTCGGTTGAAGCTGCATTTTCTTCGGAAATGGCGGACAGTGAACTCATAGCATCCACTATCTGATCCTTATTGGCGTTACATTCCTCCGTAAGGCCTGAGATCGTGTTCACTCCGTCTACAGTGCCTGATACATTATCAATAAGCCCCTGTATGATCTCTACGGTCTCTCCCAGTACAGCTATGACATCATCTCCGATTGCGGTAACTTCATCCGTCTTGTCCGTTGCATCATTGGCATGGATAAGAAGCTGGCTCATCTCATCGCGGATCTCACCGGCTATGTTTCCGCTCTCTGCGGCAAGCTTACCGATCTCCTCTGCAACAACCGCAAAGCCTCTTCCCTGCTCTCCGGCTCTTGCTGCTTCGATAGAGGCATTAAGCGCAAGGAGATTTGTCTGTGAAGCGATACCGGTGATACCGTCAACCTTTTCATTTACCTTGTTGACCGCTGCATTTGTCTCCTTCATTGTATCGGAGATAACCTTAACGGACTCGCCCATCTTGTTCATATTATCCTGAAGCTTCTTCAATGCGGTTGCTGACTGCTGTGAAGCATCATTCATGTAAGCTGCGTTGCCTGCAAGGTTTTCAGCGTTATCCGAAACATTCTGTATGGCATCCGAAAGCATCCCGATATTCTCTGTAGACTTCTGAACGGAATCTGCCTGATCGGTGGCTCCCTTTGCCATTTCCTGTACGGCCTCGGAAACACCGTCCGCAGTACCGCTTATCTGCTGTGCAGTGTCGGAAAGACTTGCTGCTTCATTAAGAGTGGTTGACGCAGCATCCTTTGCCGACGTTATAACCTCATTCAGCTTGTCTGAAAGCTTTGTAACATTTCTCCCGATCTCATCAATTTCGGTAATGGCGGAGGAGGTTTCACTGGTATTTGCAAGGTCACCGTCTGCCAGAACCTCTATATTTTCAACAACATCTTCTATAGACTTGACAACCTTCTTTGAGATGATGAAGATCACTACTCCAAAGATCACTATACTTATAACTACCGTGAGGATCAATGCAAACAGTATGGCGTTGATATTTCCCCTTACATCATCCACAGGCTCTCCTGCCCAGGCAGCACCTATCACGCCTCCGTCCGGTCCTTTTATGGGCACATAGCATACGAAATACTTTTTGCTTCCTATAGGTACATTTTCTGCCTGTACCATCTCGCCCTTCTGAACACGTTCCCATATGGCGGGATCCATCTTTGTGCCCTCATTTCGTGAGCCGTCAGGCTTTAATGTGGATGTAATATAACGTGTATCTCCAACGAAGATAGTCATATCGATATCCTCTGACTTAAGCATATCCACATAATCATGTTCATAAGGAATATCATTACCGGCATCAATGTCATACTGATAATATTTCCACAGGCTTTCCGTGGTGACATAGAGCTTCTCATAAACTCCCTGGGAAAGCTGTTCCGTTACATTTCTGGAGGTCATCAGGCAGATGATCACGCCCGACAGAATGATCGGGATAAAGCCGATCATAAGTAAAACTGCGGTAAACGGTAACTTCTTTTTGTTCTTCATTATACTCCACCTTTCTTAAAAACATCTTCATTAACACTGCTCCGTTATACAACAAATAACCCTGCTGACCGGGCATCATTATAATTATGAAGCTTATTAATGGTAAGAACGGATGTGAGCATTGAACGCGTCTCCCCTGTATTCCCTGACTCACAACCCCTTTGCCGGAGGCATTACAATAACTGTAAAACCTTGCCCGGCAATAACACCTTAATAATACCCCCCTCACGCCGGAACGTCAAGAAAGGCTTGTACTACTCTTCGTACAGAAGATAAGCTTTTCTCTGCTTCTTAAAGCTTTCTATATCCGCTTTCCAGGAGGCCTTTATCTCCTCTGCCGTTTCCCCGGCCATTATGCGCTTCCGAAGATCGTCCGATCCGCTCAGAAGATCCAGCCAGTACCTGCCCTTCTGATCCGGGGTGCCGAAGAAATCCGAGTCCGGAGAGGTATCCATATAGGCATGGTAGGCATCAAGTATATACTCCGGATTAATACCGGCTTCCCATATATCTGTGATCGGAATATCCCTGAGATCCTTTCCCCGGCAGAGCTGTCCCTCGAAAGGAGGTGTCACGGCTCCGTCCATGCTGCGGGGCGTAAAGGTAAAGTCAAAGCTTCCACTATCCTTCAGGGAAGGACAACCGTATACCTCAAAGGGAAAGACCGTTCCCCTTCCTATGGAAAATGCGGTATTTTCAAAGAAGCAGGTGGAGGCATACAGATAAACCGCTCTCATGTCCTTCAGATTCGGCGAAGGATTCCGTATAAGGGCAGTTTTTGTGCTGTGGGTGTAGTTCTTACAGGGGATCACCGTTAGCTTCAGTTTATTCTTTCCGGCTTCGAGCCAGCCCTCTCCGTTGATCATCTGTGCCAGCTCTCCCCATGTCATGCCGTAAACTACCGGTATGGGAAGTCTGCCCACACCGGACTCATATCCCTCCTTAAGGATCGGTCCGTCAACGTAGAAACCGTTGGGATTCGGCCTGTCAAGGATTATAACCTCCTTATCATGCAAAGCGCAGGCATCCATCAGATAATAAAGGGAAATATAATAGGTATAATACCTCAGCCCCACATCCTGCATGTCAACTACAAGGGTGTCGAAGCGCTCCATATCCTCTTCCGACGGATAATGGGTGTTGGCGCTGTACAGTGAAAGAATGGGAACACCGGTTTTTTCATCAACGGAGTTGTCCACACTTTCTCCGGCATCCGCTTCACCCCTGAAGCCGTGCTCCGGACTGAATATCGCCTCCACATCCACACCGTGCTCAATAAGAGCGTCCAGAATGTGCTGTCCGTATTTTATTGCTTTTCCGCTTCCGTCCTTCCCGAAGGGAACAAGACTTAAGTCCTTTATCCATCCCGGATTCTCCTGTCCTTCGGTCACATCACCGACTATCCCCGTATGGTTTGAAAAGAGAGCCACTTTTTTATCCTTTAAAAGCGGCAGATATTCATCAAACTGCTGATCTCCGAGCACCGCCTTCTCCCAGAGCATTCCATTCCCGCTAAGAGTTCCTTCTCCTGTCTTTCCGGTGACAGAGAGGCTTATCCCGCTGCCTCTGCTGTACAGGATCTGATCTGTATATTCATAGCGGCTGTTAAGAGCGGGAATATTGACAGGCAGCCTCCCCGTTATATCCGCCCCTCCGAACATCGCATATATGGCTGCCGGTATATTGGGTCCGTACTGTTTTGTTCCTCCGGAATAGTCCCCGGGAAACTCAAGCATTCCCCTGGCATTGTAGCAGCACAGGATGGCATCAGCCTCCCCGAATCCCGCTGCATCATACGGAAGCTGGGCGCTAAGGATAATAACCTTCTTCCCCTCCTTATGTGCCTTTTCTATCAGTCTGCCGTAAAGAGCCGCACTCAGGCCCTTTTCCGATGACGGGTTCAGTTCATCATTACCGTAAAGTGCCGAAACGGCTATTATCACATCATTTCCGCTTAATGTGCGGTCTATAAGCTCATCCCCCTCTTCCGCGGAAATACCCTCTGTGCATTCCGTTGATACGGAGGAAGCTTCCCCTATGATGCCCTCGCTTTCAAGCTTCTGTACAGCGAATTCTGCAGATTTTACCTCAGACTCATAGGGAAGGATTATGGCTGCTTTTGTACCCTTTCTAAGCGGCAGAAGATCATCCTCATTCTTAAGTAGAGTGACAGCCTTTTCCGCTATCTCCCATTCCTTATCATGGTTTTCCTTTGAACCGGCCCGGGAAATAATCTCCTTATTTCCCTCATTTTCTCCTGTGGAAAGAAGACCGTATTTTTCCTTTAGTTTCAGGATCCTTAAGACTGATTCATTTATTCTGGCTTCCGGAATATCTCCTTTTTTCACCATATCCTTTATACCTGAGATATATGCCTCCATATCCCTTATGCCATCAGACGATTCCATTATTACAGGAATAAGGATCATGTCGACTCCTGCATTTATAGCAAGGCGGGCGGAATCAAGCGGCGCGAAATTTGCGGAGACCGCAGCCATATACATATCATCGGTAATCACTACGCCGTCAAAGCCAAGCTCCTGCCTCAGGATCTCACCTATTATCTTCTTTGAGAGGGTTGCGGGAAGAGTGATCTCCTGTCCATCCTTTATTGATGTATATGTTTCTGTCTCGATCTCCGGATACTGTATATGGGCTGTCATAACCATGTCTGCTCCGCCTTTAATACATTTACTGAACGGCACCAGCTCATTTTCCCTTATGGTATCAGGATCCTTATCTATACTCGGAAGCCCCGTATGGCTGTCCGTGTAGGTATCACCGTGTCCCGGGAAATGCTTTAGTGCGGAGACCACCCCGGAGCTATGGAGACCATCAATAAAGGCGCAGCCGAAATCAGCCGTCATTTCCGGACTGTCCGAAAATGAACGTATACCGATCACCGGGTTAGAAGGGTTCAGGTTCACATCCACCACAGGAGCAAAATCCACATTAAAGCCAAGGCTCTTTATCTCCGAGCCTATGACCTCTGCCGCCTCCTTTGCCATAGCAGTATCCCCGGTTGCACCAAGAGCCATATTTCCGGGCATCTGGGTTCCGTAGTCAAGCCTTGTCACCCTTCCGCCTTCCTGATCTACAGCGATAAGAAGCTTCTGCTTATCGTTTCCGAAGCTGTATGCCTCCTGCAGCTCCCCGGTAAGCGCAGCGGTCTGCTCAGCATCCCGTATATTTTCGGAGAAAAGAACCACTCCTCCGAATTTATGCTTATTAAGAACCTCCTTAAGCTCCGGATTGAGCTCAGTAACGCCCTTCCTTTCACCGTTTTTTTCTATCCAGCAGCGGACTTCCGGCATAAGCATTTCTTCTATCTTTTCCTCTATGCCCATATCATGAAGGATACCCTCCGGCGACCGGGCGGCTTCCTCTTTGTAATCCGTCCAGCGTTCATTAACAGCGTCGCAGACACTTATATATTCCGGATCACCTGACTCCTCTGCATATTTACGTAGAACATTAAGCTTACTCTCCACGTTTTTGACTGCCGGATGCCCACCTTCATTGGCGATTGCCGGATCCACAAGCTTGATGCTGTCATTGGTCATCTCGGAAACCAGACTGAACAGGGGTTCCTTTAATTCATCACCGTTATCAAGCCCCAGCTGCAAAAGCTGCGGTACAAAGCCGAGGGTAGCTGAGGTATAATAGCCTCCGTCAAACTTATTGGGATTTGACATATCCGTTATCCGGGAATTGATCTTATTTGTAAGATATACGACCACAAGCTCCTTGACCGGATCGACCATAACAAGGGTGCCTGTCCATCCCTGATGACCGAAGGTTCCGGATCCCGTCTCCCCGAAGTACCAGGTTCTCTGATCCTCTCCCTCTCTCCACCAGCCCAGTCCCCAGTTGGCCTCTGCGCTGTTCTTCGGTGCTGTGAAGAGATCCATCACATTCTTCGAGAAAAATTTATGACCTCCGTATCCACCCGTAAGCATGACGGATGCAAGCTTTGCAAGATCCGAGGCGCTGGCAAAAAGACCCGCGTGCCCCGAAACTCCTCCCATGCTGTAGTACGCCATCTCATCATGGACTTCTCCCTGTATGGTGTCCTTCCTTATGCCGGGGAAATCAAGGTAGCCGTCCCTGGTATTTCCGTTCAGCTCCGTTGCAGCCGAGGCATCCTTTGAAAAACCGTTTTTCGACGGAGTAAAGGTTATATGCTTTAAGCCGAGGGGCTCGTAAAAGGTTTCCTTTACATACTCATCAAGTCCTTTTCCCGTAACACTTTCCACCACGAGGCCAAGTATCATATAGTCCACATCGGAATACAGGGTCTTTGTCCCGGGCTCATACATAAGCGGAGTCCTGCATATCGCGTCAACCGTGGCCTCCCTTGTTGCCTCCGAGGCATCATTTCCCGCGAAAAGGATATTTTCATATTCCTTTCCGTAACGCTGGCTCACTGCATCCACATAGGGATTGCAGTAACGGGGAGATGCAGGAAAGCCTCCCTGATGGCACAGAAGATCCCTTACGGTAAGCTCCGCCTTCCACTCTTTCATTGTCTCCAGTCCCGGATCCTCCGCGTCCTGATATGCGAAATCCATAGTATCCTCTGAAAACCCTTCTCCGAGAAAATCCTTTATATGATCATCAATAGAGAGCTTTCCGTCCGTTACAAGCTTCTGCAGCGCATAATTTGTGGCAAACATCTTTGTGACCGAGGCGAGATCAAACATCGTATCATTGGTCACTTCCGGACTGTCGGTGTTCTTCTTTCCGTCCGGTGCATATGAATTCAGCTTTCCCCAGGCATCCTCATAGACAAGCTTTCCGTTACGTATAACTGCAAGCTGGGCTGCTGTAAAGCCTGACTCCACGTCCGATCCCACAATGTCTGAAACAAGGGACAGTGTCTCCTCCGATATCCCTTCCTCTCCCGGTTTTCCCGGAATGACCTCGGGATAGGGGATATAGACCCGCACCGCTTCCTTCGCAGTCATAGGTTTTATACCGGATACCTGAACGGTATTCAGCCCGTTTACGGCGGCGTCCTTAAAATCCAGCTCGTATACGCTCCCGGCTTTTACCCCGGAGGTGTCCACTTCCCGGTTATTTACATACATGCTGAATGAAGATACGGTTTCCGAAGCTAAAAGATAAAGCTTTCCCTGTCCGCTGAATCCTTCAAAGCTTAAAAGGCTGTTCAGGGCCAGAGTATCGTCAATCTTCCCTCTGCGGTCCGGAAAGGAAGCCGCAGCCTGCCACTCCCAGGCCGGCAGTTTTTCCGCTTCGCTTAAAGATAAGGGCTCCTTCAAAAGAGTCTCCTCTCCGCCCTTATCCGCTTCTTCCTCAGGCTCTGCAGCGGTATCCGTACTGTTTCCGGAAGGGCCTGAAGACGGCTTTCCGCCCTCTGTCCCTCCGGCTCCGCCCTGAGCGCAGCCTGTTACCGACAGAATAAGAGCTAAAAGAATTACCGTTACTTTCTTAAAAAAAACTGTCCTTCCCGTTATCTTCATCTATATATCTCCTCCTAAATGTCTTCCTCCGTGTTTTTCGGAACGGTCACTCCTTTGGTCTGATAATAAGGCTGTCTGCTATTTTAGATGACTTTGAAAACTTAAGTGTGGAATAGCCGATAAAGGAAAAAACCACAGCACCCGCAAGATTCACCAGAAGATCCTTCATGGTGTCAATGATCCCTATATCCAGATAACCCCCTTCTACTTTGTAGGTTTCCCCGGAGGCCGTATGTATTATGGTATCCGTAATTCCCGCAACGTCTATGGGGGTTCCCATATTGGCGGGATCAAGGGTTACCGATCCGAATTCCCGGACAATGAAATCCTTCTGCATATCCAGAAAGAAGAGCTGATCCATTGTAAACTCAAAAAACTCCCATACCACTCCCACGGTCATTGAAAAGCAGAAGGCCACAAGGGTCAGATAGAAGGGTGAGAGATTCACATTTTTACTGCCCCTGTTTAAGAGATATACAAGGGAAAACCCGATCGCTGCGCATAAGAATCCGTTCATTGTATGGAGCATGGTGTCCCAGCCGTGGATCCTCACGTAGTAATGGTTTACCTCTCCCAGTATCTCTGCCGCGAAGATAAAGCCGAATATAATGACCTGGAATACCGGCGGTATCACGACCTTCATCTTATCCTGTATGATGGCGGGAATAAAGAAGAGAATCAAGGACAGGATACAGAGCATGGCACTCTGATAGTTCCCTGTGATTATACATCTTATAAGGGTAAGGATCACCAGTATCCTTAAAACCGTATAGAAGATAAAGGTCTTCCGGTTCCCTTTGTATGAGTCTATAAGCTGCTTTCTGTAATTTCCGATATTCATGATGCTTAGATAGATTTCCTTTCTTAATCCATAAACCCGCCGTGGTTTTTTGCGCTGTATTTCCTTAATCTGACCGGTCATACCCTGTCTCCCGGCTACACCTTGTCATTATAACATGTCAAACTATGAAAGACCCCAAAAATAAAGCTTATATGTTGCATTTTCTAAGGTATTAATATATAAAAGGTTTGGACGCCAGAAGTCTCTTAGGATGACAGCCGGAGGTTATGATAAGAAAATGCGCTATTCCAGAAGGATCGAAGATATGCTCTCTGACACCAGAGATAAGATGATAATAGATATACGTAGCGAAGAGGATTTTATGAAGGGCTCATATCCGGGAGCGATGAATTTCCCGGAGGATAAATTTGATTCCCACATTACCGATCTTAGAAAAGATATTCCCATATATCTGATCTGCTATTCGGGAAAGCGCTCTCTTGAGATCTGCAGTGAGCTTAATCCCAGAGGTTACGAGATATACAGTATCCACGGAGGGATCCACGGCTGTTACCTCCATTTCAATAAAGAGAGATCCCGGGATCCTGAGGCCGCAGCACTCAGGCGGAGAAATATAGAAAGAAGCATAATAAAAACCTACAGGAGCGAATTATGGAGCCGCTTCACCAGAGCCATCAAAAATTATGAGCTTATTAAGGACGGTGACAGGATCGCCGTATGCATTTCCGGAGGAAAGGATTCCATGCTGATGGCAAAGCTCTTTCAGGAGCTTGAAAGGCATGGGAAAAAGAATTTCGAAGCCGTATATCTGGTAATGAATCCGGGATACAACAGTATCAATCTGGAAACCATTATGAGTAATGCGGCTCTTATGCAGGTTCCGGTCCAGGTATTCGAATCCCGGATCTTTGACGTTGTAGATGCCGCAGCTGATTCACCCTGCTATCTCTGCGCAAGGATGAGAAGAGGCGCTCTTTACAGCAGGGCTAAGGAATTAAACTGCAATAAGATCGCGCTTGGGCACCACTATGATGATGCTATTGAGACTATTCTGATGGGAATGCTGTACGGAGGGCAGATACAGAGCATGATGCCGAAGCTCCACAGCACCAATTTTGAAGGAATGGAGCTTATCCGCCCCCTCTACCTTATCCGTGAGAATGATATCAAAAGATGGAGGGACCATAATAAGCTGAACTTCATAAACTGTGCCTGCAGGCTTACAGAAAGCTGCGCAAGCTGCGGCGGAACCGAAAAAGGCAGCAAACGCGCGGAAATAAAGGCGCTCATCAGGGATCTGAAGGAAAAAAACCCGTATATAGAAGCAAACATTTTTAAGAGCGTTGAAAATGTTCACCTTGGCACCGTTATAGGCTACAAGACCCCTGATGGCGAAAAACACAGTTTTCTGGATGACTATTGATCACCTCCAGTTGAATCTGTCGGTAATCTCTCCAAGCTCCCTTACTGCCTCTCTTGCTTCCAACAGCTTCCGGTAGCCCTGGTCATTTGATACTCTCATCTCATCGGATCTTCCGGCGATATCGTCAATACGGTTCGATGAGTTCTCGGTCATATTATTTATATCCTCGGCAGCAGAAACGATCTCTTCAATATGCTTTTCCAGTGAAGCGGTGCCTGAACGCACCTCTGCCATCTTTGCTATAAAGTAGTCCGCATCCTCCCTGTAACGGGCCCCGGAATCCTTAAACATCCCGTAATCTGTGAGAACGGTTTCCTCAAGAAAGCTCATAAGCTCCGTTATGCAATCATTAAGATTCGCCATGGCAGCGCTTACTTCATCCACTATACCGCTGATATTATCAACGGTTTTAAGTGTCTCTGCGGCGAGTGATCCGATCTCATCGGCAACAACCGCAAAGCCCCGTCCCGCATCTCCGGCGCGGGCAGCCTCAATACTGGCATTTAAGGCCAGAAGGTTTGTCTGAGAGGAAATATTCTTGATGTCGTCGGTAAGCTCATTTATGCGCTTTACAGCCTTTGATTTCTCTATGGCCTCATCGCTCTTTACCTTCATTACATCATACATTTCATGGGTCTTTTCGCTGGAAAGGGTACTCCTTTGTTCCATCTCTCCGGCCCGCACCTGTATTTCCCTGGAATCCTCCTCACTCTTCACGGCAAGGGAATTTATCTCCCTGGTCTGGTTCTTCGCCCTTTCCACGGTCTCGACGATCTGAGAGGTGTTGTCCGCAGCCTTCTTCATTCCCTCGGCAAGATGCCCTGTCTCTTCACTGTTATTATCGGCACGGTCATTATTTTCCCTCATTATGGCGTCAAGCTCATCTATGCTTTCATTTATCGTCTTTTCCACACTTCTGAAGGAGCTGACCATTTCACGGAAGGAGGAACGCATATCATACACGCCGTTTGCCATCTGTCCGATCTCGTCCTTATGCTTCATCAGCTCGTGCCCGCTCTCCGAAGAGGTAAGATCCAGCTTTGCTGTCTGTCCTATTATCTCCGTAAGGGTGTGTATAGGCTTTGAAAGACCATTCCCCACCAGAAGTCCCACAACAGAGCTTACGACTATGGCAAGGAGTATGGCTCCGAGGATAATAAAGAGAAGTGAATATGCTTCGGCAAAGATCTCCTTCTTCGGAGCCGTAAGCACAAGTATCATCCCGTTTTTAAGCGGAGTTGAGACCAAAAGCTTTTCAACACCGTTATATTTGTATTCATAAGCCGTATTATTTGATGTGGCCTGGATATAAGAGCCCACTCCCGAAAGAGAGCTGTCAAGGGATGACAGAGCCTGTCCTACCTCTGCACTCTTATGGTAAACGATATTACCGTCCTTATTCGTAAGGAAGCCGTAGCCCGTATCAAAAAGCGAAATTCCGTCTATCATATCCGTAAGGGCCGTAAAAGCGATATCCATTCCCACTATGCCTATGGAAGTACCGTCCTCCGCATATATCGGAACCACGTAGGATATCATGTAAACATTGATATTGCTGTTCAGATAGGGATCCATCCATATCGGTCCGCCGTTATTAACGGGAATGTAGTACCAGCCCACATGCTCAAGATCCGAAGGGTCATACATAGAGAAATCCGTAGGCTCGACAGCGTTAAAGGGTTCGCTGAGACTGTTCCTGGTAAGGAAGCATCCGGAGGTTGGATTTGAGTATTCGGGATTATAACGGATATAGCTGGTTATCGCTCCGTCAGTATGCTCGGAGAAGCGGAAAACCTGCTCCAGTACCTCATTGGTAAATGCATCCGCATAGTTTACGTCCGAGAAGAAACGACGCTCGCTTATCCTGCTCTTAACGATGTCTGCAAGGATATTGACCGACTGCTCTACCCTGAGCACCGTAGAGTCCATTTCATTTGCAACTGCCGCGGTCTGATTCACCATATTCTCCCTGGAATCAGCCTCAGAGATCTGCATGGTGCTTCTTATGGAGAGCACACCCACTATAACAGCCGTGAGTAAAGAACATAATAAAATACCTACGACAAGCTTGAAACGTATTGTCTTCATAATGTCAAGTCTCCTCTCATTCTTCTCCCCTCTTTATTTTCCTATCTTAGCATCTTAAAAAACTTCCCACAAGGGAAAATATGATGATTAAAGCGCCAAAAGTAATTGTCACCACACAAGAAAAGCTTGTGGTGGTGACAAGAACTTTGGGCGCACCCCTACACGAGCATGA
This sequence comes from uncultured Lachnospiraceae bacterium, assembly GCA_902803625.1. GTDB lineage: Bacteria > Bacillota > Clostridia > Lachnospirales > Lachnospiraceae > NK4A144. The sequence continues at coordinate 51 of CADCQV010000292.1, read as the reverse complement.
AGTGGGGAAGGGGCCCCGCGAAATGCGAGTGTGGGGTAGGATTGTGGGAGT
>CADCQV010000291.1 GCA_902803625.1 uncultured Lachnospiraceae bacterium | reverse complement strand
TGGCTGAGAGCAGATCCTGCATAATAGTCGGACGCTGCGGTGATTATGTCCTGAACAGCCACAAAAATGCCCTGCATATCTATCTCCATGCTTCGATGGATTACAGGATCAGAAACTGCGTGGATTATCTTCATATGACTGAGGAAGAGGCGGCGAGAGTGATACCGAAGGCAGAGAAAGCACGTAACAGGTATTACCTCCACTATACGGGCTATATGCAGGATGATCCGGAGCATAAGGATTTTATCATAGATACTGAGAAATTCGGCATCGAGGGAACGGCGGACATCCTTTCGGATATTGCCCGTACCTATCTTTCGGGAAGATGATGGAACCTGGCAGGATACAAAAGCTTAAGATCGCGAGGATCGTCCGGCAGGGGGCGTATCTTTGTGAGGAAGACAGGACCGGGGATGAGGTGCTTCTTCCCGGGAAACAGCTTCCAAAGGATGCAAAGCCCGGGGATGAGATAGAGGTGTTTATCTATCTGGATTCCTCTGACAGGCTGATAGCCACCACAACGCGTCCTCTCATTACCGAAGGGGAGGTGGCAAGGCTGAAAATCAGGGAGACCACAAAGATCGGGGCCTTTCTGGATATGGGACTTGAAAGGGATCTTCTGCTCCCCTTTTCCGAGCAGACATACCGTGCGGAGGAGGGAAGCTACGTTCTGGCTGCCATGTATGTGGATAAGAGCGGAAGGCTAGCTGCAACCATGAAGGTGTATGATTATCTTTCAAAGGATCCGCCTTACAGGGAAAATGACGAGGTTCAGGGGATAGTTTACGAGATAAGCAAAAACTTCGGGGCTTTTGTCGCAGTGGATGAAAAATATTCGGGTCTGATCCCCGCAAAGGAGTATAACGGGGAGGTAAAAGCCGGGGATCTTGTTTCTGCCCGTGTCACAAGGATTCTCCCTGACGGGAAGCTTGATCTTTCCATCAGGAAGAAGGCATATCTTCAGATAAATGATGACGCGGAAAAGATATTCAGCTATATGACCTTAAACCACGGGAGGATAGCTTTTACGGACAAGGCGGACCCGGAGCTTATAAAGAAGACCTTCCATATGAGTAAGGCGGCATTTAAGAGAGCTGTGGGACATCTTCTGAAAGAGGGAAGGATAAGGATCGGGGAAAGCTATATAGAACTGCTCCGGCAGTCTTAGAGCTTGCAAGAGTTTAAAAAAATGATAAACTTGAAGGCAGGGCTGTGTCCAGGAAAGTGATGCGCAGCCGGAACAAGGGCAGGCGGACCGTGTGGTGCCTGCAGTGATTAAAGCAAAGGAGAAGAAAAAATGAAAGTACAGAATATTACAGACATTGACAAGTTTTTCAAGGTGGTTGACAGCTGTAAGGGTAAGGTAGAGCTTGTTACCGGTGAAGGCGACCGTCTGAATCTCAAGAGTAAGCTTTCCCAGTATGTTTCCATGGCAAATATTTTTTCCGACGGAACCATTTCCGAGCTTGAGATAGTTGCATATGAGCCCGAGGACATCGACAAGCTTGTAAACTTCATGATGAACCAGTGAAAATAAAAGGTATGACGCCGGTCAGATCCGGCATAGTATTTACACTTATAATAATTCTGTTTAGCGGAGTCTCTCTGATACTGTCCATTGCGGCATTACGGGGAGGCTCTGATAAAATACCCATTTTCCAGAATATAATCATAAGCGAGAGCATCGTACTGCTGCCGGGACTTATTGTGGCCACGGTCTGCGGCTCCGAGGTTGATGAGATATTCAGGTTCAGGAAGCTGAAGCCTTTGACCTGGGTACTCATAGTGGTTTTTATGTTCTGCATAGAACCCCTTGTTTCCGCGGTGAATGCGCTTTCTCTTCTGTTTACCGACAATGCCGCCATGGATATAGCAAAGCAGTATATGGACCAGGAAAGCTCCTTGCTGAGTGTGGCGCTCATTATGGCTGTTGTCGGTCCTTTTGCGGAGGAGCTGGCCTTCAGAGGTATAATATATGCGGGGTTAAGGAAGTCAGGACGGCTTTTATCCGCGATAGTTCTGCAGGCCCTGCTTTTCGGACTCATGCACTTAAATATTAACCAGATGAGTTATGCCATAGTTCTGGGGATCGCCTTCGGTATTCTGGATGAGGTCACGAACAGCCTCTGGCCGGGGATAATCGGGCATTTTATGATTAATTTCGGAAGTGTGGTGGTCGTATATCTTCTGGACAGCTTCTTTCCGGATGCATTCGGTGACATTTCATATTCGAAAACGGAGATACTCTATTCATTTGCATTTTATGCGGTTCTTGCGTTGCTTTTCACCTTCCTTGCCTACCTCATACTGAAGCTTATCGCAAAAAATGAACCGGGAGGACAGTTCAGGCTGTACCGGATTTTTCATTCAAAGGATCTGAAAGTTATAACGGGGGATGGGAATACTGCAACAGTGAAAAGACCGCCGGTCTGGACCGTGCCGGTTATTATCGGGATTGTGATAGCTGTGCTGGAAATGGGTCTTGCTTTTATTTTGGGTATGTAAAAGCCGGTTTCTTATATGAAGAACCGGCTTTTTCGTGTCGATATTAAGGAATCGCTGATCCCTTATGCCCGTATATCGATGTTTGCTCCCAGTGCCGGATTGACGGACTGCTCCATCATGCTGACGGTAGCCGCACCCACGCTCTCCTGAACATCGAGAGCATTGGAAAGAAGAGCGGTTCCCACATCCTGCAGGGTTTCATTTCTGGCCATATACATAGACAGACCGGCTATATCGGGCATTGCTAATGATGACACATCCATATGTCCACCCCCTTCTTAAATAAAGGAAAAAATATTTCGCTTTTCAGGGCTTTTCCAGTTCGTACAGCGAAAAGGAATAGCGGTCAAAAGCGAAGTCACCTGTATATATTGGATTATACCCGTGTTTTTCGGCATTTTCAAGGGCTTTACTGTTTTCCCCGCTGACAAAAAGCCAGAGGGTTCCGCTTGTTTCACCGGCGTTCTTCCAATTTGTGCATTTAAGTCCGGGATAATAGTATCCCAAACAGATCTGAAGCTCAGGCTTATCCTCGCTTATGATGCAGGCATCATCCTCTCTAAGATTTTTTTCGAAGAAGGCTTTCATATTCGTGACACCGGGATCGTATTCTTCCCTGAAGGCCTGGAGGTAAGAGGTAACCAGAGCTGCGGAGATAAGAGCTGCAAGAATTCCGGAAATATACCGGTTATCCTTAAATGCCGTAATGGCAAGATCCGACAGAATGGCGGCTCCAAGCCAGAAAACCGCCAGCGACGGCACCAGGTATCTTGCGGTAAAGAGGCTTTTTCCAACTGCCAGGGATACACCGTAGCCGAAAAGTACAGTCAGATACAGCACGGACAGGAGGAGAAGTCCGGTGGAAAAGGATCTTTTTTCCGTGCGAAGGACTGCGGCCAGCACCACGGAACAAAGGTAAAGCAGCAGCAGTGCGGAAAGCAGGGTCACATTGGTGACAAAGGGAAAGCGGAGATCGCTTAAAAATGAATGCGGGGTCAGGGGAGCCATTGAGAACCAGGAGCCGGCGTTTTTTATCTGATACGCACTGAGCAGAAGCCCCGGCAGATAAAAAAGGAAAAAGAGACACAGGTATTTTATAAAATCCTTTATCCTGACGGTATCCTTTTTGTATATGGCTATGATAAGGAGCAATAACCACAGCATTCCGCAGGATACAAGGGCGAAATGGTGGATATAGCCTGCAAAAACCGAGTAAAGCATGAAGCTCCTTAGAGAAGCGTTGTTTTCCGAAATATCGGTAAAATGCAGGGCTGCCATTCCGCAGGCAAAAATACCCCAGCTGTACATTCTTATCTCGACTCCGTAATGGAGGAAATGGGGCATACTGAAGAGAAAGAGCTCATAAAGGAAGGCAGGACGGAAGCCGGACATATTGTGCAGCTTTCTCCCGCCGAAAAAAAGAAGAAGCACCATGGGAAGGCAGGAAAAGAGCTTCAGTACTACCGGGGAAAAGCCGAAGATAAGGGTCAGAAGCTTTCCCGCAATATTATAGAAGGGTGGGAGGGTATCGGATACGGTATCGCGGATGACATCATTAAAATCCCCTCTTATCAGGGTGGCGGTGAAGGCCTCGTCCACCCAGAGATTATCATTGAATACAAGCGAAATATAAAGAGTGCTTCCTATCACCGCGGTGATAAAGAGAACAGTCTCGGCACTCAGCCTTTTTCCGATGCTTTCAGGAATGTTCATATTGGGATTATACCACAACTTATCCTGATACTTATTCCGGAGATTTTGAGGATTTAATACTATGTGTTATAATAGCTTGTTATGAGAAAAATAACCGTTCTTGGAATAAGGCTGAAGGATTATTCCGTGCGCGAATCTATGCGCAGGGTGGCTCAGTATCTTAATAACGGGATATGCAATACCGTGGATTTTATTACCCATGATGCCCTTCTGCTGGCTTCAGGTGACGAAAGTGTCAGGGATGATCTGGAAAATATGGATATGGTCATATTTACCAGCAGCGATATTCTGGAGGCAGCCAATGTCCACAGCAGAAGCAGGGTGCGGGAGATAGAGAGCAATCTTTTCCTGAAGGGTTTCCTTCGGAAGCTTTCAAAGGAAGGAAGATCTGTATTTCTCATTTCATCGACCGCAGCAAAGCTTGAATCCCTGGATTCTTCACTCCGGAGCTTTTTCGGGGAGCTGAATATCGTGGCCTCCGTTGCACGTGACGAGACTGTGGGAGGTGACGATTTTATTGTAAATGAAGTGAATATGAGTATGCCGGATGTGGTTATAATGAATCCGGACAATTTTGAAGCGGAGAGCTTTATCCGTGAAAACAGGATGAAGATCAATGCACAGCTCCTGGTGATACTTCGGGATGTATCCTTAAGGGTAACCAGCGACGGAAACATCAGGAAAGGCGGAATAGGCGACTTTCTGCTGCGGAGGATCTTCAGACGGGCAGCAGATAATTATGAAAAAGAGAATAGTTCCTTATAAATAATGCACAAAAAATATCCATAAAAGTATTCCATTTTTTGTCGTTTTGTATTATAGTAAACATCAGATAACTCTGTCGTTTACTATGAGGAGAAGGAATATGATATCAAACCAGATACTTCAGAACACCATTGATGGTCTGAAAGAGATCACAAGAGTAGATATGTGCGTATTCGATACGGAAGGAAAGGTTCTGTCCTATACTTTCAAGGCCGAGAATGTGGACGCACAGGATATTGCTTCCTTTGCATCATCTCCTGCGGACAGCCAGGAGATACACGGCTATCAGTTCTTCAAGATACAGGACGATGATGGGCAGATGGAGTATGTGCTGGTAATAAACGGAGGCACCGAGGATGCCTACATGGTGGGAAAGATCGCGGCCTTCCAGATACAGAGCCTTCTGGTGGCTTATAAGGAACGTTTCGATAAGGATAATTTCATAAAAAACCTTATCCTGGACAATCTCCTGCTGGTGGATATCTTTAACAGGGCAAAAAAGCTTCATATCAATACCGATGTGAGAAGAAGCGTATTTCTGGTAGAAGCCGAGGGAGAAACCAATACCACGGTCCTTGAGATGATGAGGGATTACTTTATCTCGGCTCCGGCAGATTTTGTCACCGCCGTGGATGAAAAAAATGTAATAGTGGTTCACGAGATGGCGGAGGAAGATGCTGCTGCCGAGAACAGAAATCTGGCTGAGGGAATGCTGGAGCATCTGAATAAGGAAGGCGAAGGGAAAGTCAGGATATCATACGGAACCACGGTAGATGATATAAAGGATGTGAGCCGTTCCTACAAGGAGGCCAAAATGGCTCTGGACGTGGGCAAGATATTCTTTGAGGAGAGAAATGTGGTTGCATATTCTTCCCTCGGAATAGGAAGGCTGATTTATCAGCTGCCCATACCCCTGTGCCGCATGTTCATTCAGGAGATTTTCGAGGGGAAATCACCCGAGGAATTTGATAATGAGACCCTTGCAACCATTAATAAGTTTTTCGAGAATTCCCTTAATGTATCGGAGACAAGCCGGCAGCTCTACATCCACAGGAACACACTGGTCTACAGACTGGATAAGCTGCAGAAGACCACCGGGCTGGATCTAAGGATCTTTGAGGATGCGATCACCTTTAAGATCGCGCTGATGGTGGCAAAGTATATGAAATATATGGAAGATACGAATTACTGAAGGAAAATACATGATCATTCTGGAAGACGTAAATAAATCATTTTCTATGGGCTCACCTGCACTTAATAACGTGAGCCTTCACATTGAAAAGGGAGAATTTGTTTTCATCGTGGGCGATTCGGGCTCCGGAAAGTCCACTCTCATAAAGCTTCTTCTGAGGGAGCTTACCCCTACAAGCGGGAAGATAATCGTAAACCATACGGACGTCGTGAAGCTGAAGCATGGGAAGATCCCCAGGTACAGAAGAGGCATAGGTGTGGTATTCCAGGATTTCCGTCTGCTGAAGGACAGAAATGTCTATGAAAACGTGGCTTTTGCCCAGAGGGTCATTTCCGTTCCGGGCAGAGAGATCAGAAAGAATGTTCCCGGGGTGCTGTCCCTTGTGGGGCTGGCGGAGAAGTACAAGAGTAAGCCCAGAGAGCTCTCCGGCGGAGAGCAGCAGAGGGTGGCTCTTGCCCGCGCCATCATAAACGATCCGCCTATCCTTTTGGCTGACGAGCCTACCGGAAATCTGGATCCCAAAAACACCTGGGAAATAATGAAGCTTCTGGAGCAGATAAACAAAAACGGTACCACTATCCTTGTTGTCACCCATAACCGCGAGATAGTCAATGAGATGCGGAAAAGGGTCATTACCATGAAAAAGGGAGTGATAGTAAGTGACCAGAAAAAGGGTGGTTATATAGATGAAGATTAGTGCATGGTTTTATTCCCTGGGACAGGGGATAAAAAACATATTCAGAAATAAAACGTTCTCTCTTGCCACGATAGCGACCATAGCATCCTGTGTGTTTCTGTTCGGCATGTTTTATTCAATAGTCCTGAATTTTGCAAATATCGTCAGGAAGGCTCAGTCCGGTGTTGCGATCACGGTGTTCTTTGACGAGGGACTGCCGGATGAGGATATAAAGATCATCGGAGACGAGATCGGAAAAAGAGCGGAGGTATCAAAGATAGTTTATGTCTCCGCGGAGGAGGCCTGGGAATCCTTTAAGGCGGAGAATCTCGGAGACTATGTTGACAGCTTCGGGGATGACAATCCCCTTGCCGAGGATTCGAATTATGAGATATATATGAATGATATCTCTATGCAGGAGAGCCTCGTCAGCTACATAGAATCCCTTCCGGGAGTCCGCCAGGTCAGAAAATCCGCTGTTGTGGCAACAATGCTCACCAGCGTGAACTCACTCATTGGCTACGTATCAATGGGAATAATCCTTATCCTGCTTGCGGTATCTATCTTCCTCATAAGCAATACCGTGTCTCTCGGCATAACGGTAAGGCGTGAGGAAATATCCATTATGAAGCTTATAGGGGCTACTGATTTTGTGGTAAGGGCGCCCTTTGTTATCGAGGGAATGATACTGGGGCTTGTAGGCGCAGCCATTCCCCTTGCTGCCATATATTTTATTTACAAGAGAGCCATAGAATATCTTGTGGAGAAATTCTCTGCGTTGGATTCGCTTCTGCAGTTTCTGTCTATTTCGGAGATATTTACTACTCTTGTTCCGGCATCTCTGATACTGGGAGCCGGTATCGGATTTCTCGGCAGTTTTGTAACAGCGCGTAAGCATCTCAGAGTATAACGACATGAAAGAAAAACCGGGTTTCTGGGGCGGCCTCATTACGGGACTGCTCATAGCTTTAAGTGTTCTGATACTGATTCTTTTCGGAGAGTCTCTTCATAATGCGCTTCTCGGACGAGGCTTTACACTTCCGGGCAGCAGCGGGATCCTTACTTCCGGTGTGAAGGAAAAGGTGGATCTCATTAACGACTATATCGATTACTACTATCTCGATTATATGGATGATGACAGATCCGGAGAAACCCTGGAGGAACGTGCCGAGGGTATGTACCGGGGACTCGTGGAATCTCTTAATGACCAGTATTCCGCCTATTACAGTTCCAGGGAGTATTCCCGTCTGCATGAATCTAATCAGGGCTCCTTTGAGGGTATAGGTGTTATGATATCACCCAATGATGACGGATACTTTGAAGTGTCCGGTTTTACCTCGGAGGAATCTGCCGCAAAAAAGGCCGGGGTCGAGATCGGGGATATATTTTACAAGGTTGACGGAGCGGATGTGATCGACATTGATATCTCGGAGCTGGTGGATAAGGTCAGGGGAAAGGAAGGCACAAGCGTTGATCTTGTCATGCTCCGCGGCGAAGATATGGAGGAAGTGGAATTTACGGTAAAACGTATGAGGGTTGAGTCCGTAACCGTTTCCCATAATATGCTGGAAAAGGATACAGGCTATATCATCATAGGATCCTTTGATGATATCACCGTGAAGCAGTTTGAGGATGCCCTTTCGGATCTGAGGTCAAGGGGAATGAAGAGTCTCATTCTGGATCTCAGAGGGAACGGGGGCGGAATGGTGAACGCAGCGGTGGAGATCGCAGATGACCTTATAGCAACCGGAGTCGTGACCTATACCCTGGACAGACAGGGAGAGCGCACGGACTACGAAGCAGTCACCCCTGAAGAGCTGGGACTCCCTCTGGTGGTGCTCGTTGATTCCCACAGTGCGAGCGCATCCGAGCTTCTCACAGGAGCCTTGAAGGATTACGGTATCGGAAAGGTGGTGGGAACCACTACCTACGGAAAGGGAATAGTTCAGAATATCTATCCTCTTTCGGACGGTTCTGCCGTAAAGCTTACCAATGCGAGATACTATACACCGAAGGGCACGAATATTCAGGGGACAGGTATTGAGCCTGATGTCAAGGTGGAGCTGGATGTCGAGGCATACAAAAAGGACGGGACGGACAATCAGCTGGATATGGCTCTGGAGATCATAAATAAGTAAAGCCGCGTCTGATGCGTGTGCAATTTACACATAAAATTGTCATAATTCAGAAATTATATAGTAATATTTACGAAATATTTCTTGAATATTGCGCAGCTAAGTAGTACAATTACTGTGTTTATATACACGAGAGTGGGAGCGGAAGGCTCCCGGATATTCAAGGAGGTAATTGTAAATGGCTGTTAATCGTTTTGTCCTTAATGGTATTTCCTATCATGGCCACGGAGCTATTCAGGAGATTCCCGGTCTCATCACATCAAGGGGGTTCAAAAAGGCATTTGTTGCATCAGACCCCGATCTCGTTAAATTCGGCGTAACAAAAAAGGTTACCGATCTTCTGGAAAAGAACGGCATAGGATTTGAGCTTTATTCGGATATTAAGCCCAACCCCACTATTGAAAACGTTCAGCACGGTGTAGAGGCCTTCAAGAAATCCGGAGCTGACTGCATGATCACCATCGGCGGCGGTTCTTCCATGGATACGGGTAAGGGTATCGGAATAATCGTGAATAATCCGGAATTTGCGGATGTCCGCTCTCTTGAGGGAGTTGCTCCCACAAAGAAGCGTACCGTATTTACCATCGCTGTTCCGACCACAGGAGGTACAGGCGCAGAATCCACAATTAACTATGTTATCACCGATGTTGAGAAGAAGAGGAAGTTTGTCTGCGTAGACCCTAACGATATTCCCGATATCGCAGTTGTAGATCCCGATATGATGTCTTCAATGCCCAAGGGACTTACAGCTTCCACAGGTATGGATGCGCTGACGCATGCTATAGAGGGCTACACCACAGGAGCTGCCTGGGAGCTTGCTGACGTTCTGAATCTGGAGTCTATCCAGCTTATTGCAAAGAATCTCCGTAAGGCTGTTGAGAATGATCCCGACGGACGTGAGGGAATGGCTCTTGCACAGTACGTAACCGCTATGGCTTATTCAAATGTAGGTCTCGGAATCGCACATTCAATGGCACATACCCTGGGTGCTGTTTATGACACACCTCACGGAGTTGCCTGCGCTATGATGCTTCCCATCGTTATGGAATTCAATCAGGAATATACCGGAACCAAGTTTAAGAATATAGCCGAGGCATTTGGCGTTGATACCAGCGGAATGGACGAGAAGGCATACAGACAGGCCGCTATCGATGCGGTACGCCAGCTTTCCGTTGATGTAGGAATCCCCACAAAGCTTGAGAAGCTTAAGGAAGAGGATCTTCCTTTCCTTTGCGAATCCGCAGCAGCAGATGCATGCGCACCGGGCAATCCCCGCAAGGCAGAGCTCGCCGACTTCGAAGCAATGTTCAGGAAACTGATGTGAGTGAAGTGATTTTTCTTTCAGAAAAATCACGTAACGATATGGCACGTTTCTGAAAGAAACGTGTCTCGCGAAGCGAGATTGAGTTCGAGCAACAAGCTCGAACTCAACCCCAACGAGCAACACGACCAAGCGCCCCCAAGCGGGGGCGCTTTCATATTGTATTTAAAATGATACAATTCACGTGTTTAGAAATCCGTACATTGACCGATATAAAAGGTGTAATTCAAAATTGATGAAATCAAAATTGAATGGATTCCCGTTATAACTTAATTACTTACATGGAGGTTTAATATGGTAGTACAGCATAACATCACATCAATGAATTCAAACAGAATGCTCGGCATTACATCCAATGCTCAGGCAAAGTCCACCGAGAAGCTTTCATCCGGTTACAAGATCAACCGTGCAGCGGATGACGCAGCAGGCCTTTCCATCAGTGAGAAGATGAGAAAGCAGATCAGAGGTCTTACACAGGCTTCCACAAACGCAGAAGACGGAATAAGCGCAGTACAGACAGCTGAAGGTGCACTCACAGAAGTACACGATATGCTTCAGAGAATGAACGAGCTGGCAGTAAAGGCTGCAAACGGAACGATGTCATCCTCCGACAAGGCTGACGTTCATAACGAGATAAAGCAGCTTTCAACAGAGATCGACCGTGTAGCAACAACCACAAAGTTCAATGAGACCTATCTCTTAAGCGGAAGTGCGGCAGGAAAATCTGAGGATGCAAAGTGGAAGGGAAGCCTTTCTTTCGCACTCCAGGTTGGTGCTGACAATAAGGCCAATAACAGAATAACAGTAAATATTTACTCCATTACAGCATCCGCAATCGGCGTGGGTGTTAACGATGAAATAAAGTATGAATCTATCATAGAAAAATACCACTATGGTGTTAATGATAACGGTTCTATCGTAAAGATTAGCGGAAGGGCATCAACTGACGATAATAATACCCAAACCAAAAAATGGGATGACAATGTTTCAATTAAAGCAGGATCTATACTTCCTCTGGGATCTACCAGTGGAGATGATCAGAATAAATATGATACCGACCCTAATGCCTGGAAGGATATTCATCTTGTAAATGATAGTACTAAGATCACGGGTAAACTGAATAATGATCAAGACGGCCCTGTCGGCGGCGGCTACATCAGCGTGAAGACCACCTCAACAGCCCGTGCAGCTATCGACAATATTTCAGCAGCTATCAAGCTTGTATCTGCAAGAAGATCTGCACTCGGTGCTATCCAGAACAGACTTGAGCACACCATAAAGAACCTGGACAACGTAGTTGAGAACACCACAGCAGCAGAGAGCCAGATCCGTGATACCGATATGGCATCCGAGATGGTTACCTATTCGAAGAACAACATTCTTCAGCAGGCCGGCCAGTCAATGCTCGCACAGGCGAACCAGAGCAATCAGGGTGTTCTGTCACTCCTTCAGTAATAAGAATACATTCAATTCATACTTATACACCGAACCCGTCTCTTTCACGAGGCGGGTTCAATCTTTTAAATGGCTGCTGCCTTCACTGATTTGCTAAGCAGGCAAAATCCCCTTATAATGAAAAAAGCAGACACCGCGAACGGTGCCTGCCGGAATGATTCCCTTTACTTACTGCTCAGACGATATAGGGCTCAAGAACCTTTAATATCTCATCAACGCTGTCTTCTGCATGGATATTGAGGTCGATGGGTTTCGAAAGGTCAAGACTGAAAATGCCCATAATGGACTTTGCGTCAATAACATATCTGCCTGATACGAGATCAAAGTCATAATCGAATTTTGTGATCTCATTAACAAAGGATTTTACTTTATCGATGGAGTTCAGGGAAATTTTAACTGTTTTCATTATTTTACCTCCTGAATATAATGCGTTCTCAGGAAATAATATAAGCCTTTGCATAGTATAAAGTCAACTGTCAATGAGAAAATTCGTCGCAATACACAATCTGGGATGCAAGGTAAATGCCTATGAAACAGAGGTGATGGCTGAGAAGCTGATCGAAGCCGGTTACTCTGTTGTTTCCTTTGAGGAAAAGGCTGATTATTACGTTGTAAATACCTGTTCTGTTACAAATATCGCGGACAGAAAATCGAGGCAGATGCTCCACCGGGCAGGGAAGCTGAACCCGGACGCAGTGATAATCGCTGTGGGTTGTTATGTTGATACCCACGGCAGGGATGAGGTCTGCCTTGAGGGCGTGGATATCGCCCTTCCGAATACGGAAAAGGGAAATATCGTAGAAGTGATAAAGGCCTGGGAAGACAGCCACAGGACAGAAGGGGAAGAAGCAGGGAGCCCGGGAGAAAGGGCAGCATACGGTGAGGCTATAAGAAGCAGCGGCGAGGAGCACCATATTTCGGGTGAAGGGATATATACCAGGAAATTCCTGAAGGTTCAGGACGGCTGTAATATGTTCTGCTCATATTGTATAATTCCTTATGCCAGAGGGAGGATCCGGAGTAAAAGGATCAGTGATGTGATAGCCTTGATCTCTTCCCTGACGGAAAAGGGCTACAGAGAGTTTGTGCTTACCGGGATCCACCTCTCGTCCTACGGACTAGACCGGCCGGAAGATAATGAGGATCTCTTGAAGCTTATTGAAGAAGCGGATAAGCTTCCGGGAGTGGAGAGATTAAGACTCGGCTCCCTGGAGCCGAGGATCGTCACAAAGGAATTCGCAGAGAGATTAAAAGGCGTAAAAAGTCTGTGTCCCCATTTCCATCTTTCGCTTCAGAGCGGGTCGGACACGGTATTGAAACGGATGAACAGGCACTATACCACAGAGGAATATCTGCAAAGTGTGGAAATCCTGAGGTCATATTTTGACGACCCTGCCCTGACAACCGATGTGATCACAGGCTTTCCGGGAGAAACGGAAGAGGAGTTTAAGGAAACTTACGGGTTCATAGAGAGAACAGGCTTTTATGAAACCCATATTTTCCCCTATTCCAGAAGAAGGGGAACGGCAGCCGACAGGATGGAGGGGCAGCTTGCCAATTCCGTAAAGCATGAGAGGCTCAAGGTTTTGAAGGCTCTTGACTCGGAAAAAAGGAAGGAATATGAGGACAGACATATCGGGAGGGAAGCAGAGGTATTGTTTGAAGATGGAAACGAGGGCTATACAAGGGAGTACATCCGTGTGAAATGCCCTGAGGGGGAGATAAAAAGCGGAGAAATACATAGAGGGATCATAACCGGGCGGGATGTCGACGGGACACCGGTGTTTACGCTGTCATCCTGAGGGCTTACAAATGTCACCCCGAGGGATGCCAATGTCATCCTGAGGGCTTTAGCCCGAAGGATCCTGAAAGGACTAATATATGAAATACATAAAATACACTATCAAAACTGTAAAAGATGCAGAAGACATAATAGCTGCGCTGCTCACGGATCTGGATGTGGAGGGCGTGGAGATAGAGGACGCTTCTCTTCCGGATGACATCAGGAAGAACGGAACCTTTTATGATGTGCTTCCGGAAAACAACATAGAGGGTGACGATGCTTTTGTTTCCTTTTATATCGAAGAGTCAAAGAACAGGGATGAGATACTGGAGGGTGTGAGTACTCTTTTGTCCGGCCTCAGGGAAAGTACGGAAATCGGTGACGGAGGGATAAGCGTCTCGGAAACCGAGGATAAGGACTGGATCAATAACTGGAAAGAGTTTTTCAAGAGCTTTACCATTGATTTTGAGGACGGAAAGACCGCGCTCTTTATACCCTCCTGGGAAAAGCTGAAGACCGAAAAGAAATATGATCTTGTGATAAATATTGATCCCGGCACAGCATTCGGTACCGGAGCACATGAGAGTACCAGGCTCTGCATCAGGGCTCTGGAAAAGCATGTTAAGTCAGGATACCGCTTTCTGGATGTGGGGGCGGGCAGCGGTATACTGTCACTTCTCTCATTTAAATTCGGAGCGGCTTCCGGTCTAGGCACCGACATTGATGACGGAGCTGTCCCCGCTGTAAAGGACAATTTTGAAAAGAACGGCCTGAGCGATGCTGCCTATCACCTTATAATCGGAAATCTCCTGAATGATCAGAATGTCAGGGACCACGTGGGCTTCGGTTATGACCTTATTGTCGCGAATATCCTGCCGGATGTTCTTATCCCTCTGACCGATTATGTACCGGAAATGCTGAAGAAGGGCGGGATCTACATAGTAAGCGGCATCATTGATTTCAAGGCCGAAGAAATGAGGAAAAACCTTGAATTCAATGACTTTGAGATAATTGAGGAAAACCATGACGGGGAGTGGGTGAGCTATGTATCGGTTCTTCGTTGACCCCTCGGATATCATAGGCCACGATATTTATATCGGCGGCAGGGATTATAATCACATAAAAAACGTACTCAGAATGAAGAGAGGAGAGGTGGTCAGTATATCTGACGGTATTTCCGGGAAGGAATACCGCTGCCATATTGAGGATATTGGAGAAGAAAAGATACATTTAAAACTTGATTTCATCAAGGAAGCGGATATTGAGCTGCCTGTAAGGGTTACCCTTTTTCAGGGTATACCGAAGTCGGATAAAATGGATCTTATCATTGAAAAATGTACCGAGCTGGGAGTATCGGAGATAGTTCCGGTGGTGACTGAGCGCTCCGTTGTGAAGCTCGACGAAAGGAAGGCGGAGAAAAGACGGGAACACTGGCAGGGAAAGGCCGAGGCTGCCGCGAAGCAGAGTAAGAGAGCAGTTATACCGGAAATCCGCGGAATAGTCGGAATGAATGAGGCATTTGACATGGCGGCAGATTCCGGCCTAAGGCTCATCCCCTATGAACTGTCGGAGAACTTTCAAAAAACCCGTGATATAATATCGGGGATAAAGCCGGGAGAAAGGATTGCGGTGTTTATCGGTCCGGAGGGCGGATTTTCGGAGGAGGAGATAGCCCGGGCGGAAGGAAGAGGCTTTGTCCCGATAACTCTTGGCAGGAGGATACTCCGCACGGAGACTGCGGCTATTGTGCTTTTGTCCTGGTTAATTTACTTATTTGAAGGATAAGGGAAGAAACCCGGATATTACTACAGGAAAAGAGACAGGAAGGAACGGAACCGGCAAAATGGAGATATATCTCGATAACGCTGCCACCACAAAGGTGGAGAGCGAGGTTGTGGAACTGATGAACCGTATCTTTACCGAAGATTACGGCAATCCGTCAAGTTTACATAAAATTGGATATAAGGCAGAGCAGTACATAAGTGAAGCACTGAACGTATTCTCGGGAAAGCTTAAGTGGAAAAGAAAGAATGTGGTTTTTACATCCGGAGGTACTGAGAGCAATAATACGGCGCTTATAGGTGCTGCACTTTTCAGAGAGAGCAGGGGGAAACACATCATAACAACCGAAATAGAACACCCTTCGGTTTCGGAACCGCTTAAATTTCTTGAAAGCAGAGGCTGGGAAATAGAAAAAACCGGGGTAAATGAAGATGGTGTGATCGATCCGGAGGAGCTAAAGTCCAGAATACGTCCGGATACTGTGCTGGTATCGGTAATGCATGTAAATAACGAGACCGGCAGCATACAGCCGGTGGAAGAGGTGGGAAAGCTCATTAAGGAAGCCAACAGCGAATGTCTTTTCCATGTTGATGATATACAGGGCTTCGGGAAGCTTCCGCTGGATGCTGCAAAGGCACGTATAGACCTTCTGACCGCAAGCTCGCATAAGATACATGGCCCAAAGGGCGTGGGTCTTTTATACCTGTCCGATATAGCCACCCATATAAAGCCCCTTATGTACGGAGGAGGGCAGCAGAACGGACTCCGCTCCGGAACCATCAATGTTCCGGGAATAGCGGGCTTTGCAAAGGCGGTGGAGCTGGTTCTTATGGAACGGGAGGAAAGCTTCGAAAGGGTCAGAAAACTCAGGGAGGATTTTGTTTCGGGGCTTATGAATATAGAGGATATAAAGGTAAACGGTGGGGACAATGTTTCACCGTATATTGTTTCCCTCACGGTCAGGGGAGTCCGCTCCGAGGTATTGCTGCACGCTCTTGAGGACAGGGGGATATATGTTTCTGCCGGTTCAGCCTGCTCAAGTCACAAAAAACACGTCTCACCCACACTGAAGGCCATCGGTTTAAGTGACAGGGAGGCGGAGGAGACCATCAGGCTTTCATTTAGCCGTCACACAACTGAAAAAGAAACGGCACAGGTTGTCACGGTTTTAAGTGAAGTGATACCGTCCTTAAGGAGGTTTAAGAGAAGATAATGGGAGACAGCAGATTTCAGGCTTTTTTATTAAAATATGCAGAGATCGGGGTAAAGGGAAAGAACCGTCATATCTTTGAGGAAGCACTGGAGAAACAGGTAAAGATCCACCTCCATCGGACCGGTGCGGATTTCGAGGTGTCCCGCATAAACGGACGTATCTATTGCGAAGCAAGCGGCAATTTCGATCAGGATACCGTGATTGCCGAGCTGAAGACCATATTCGGAGTTGTGGGTATCTGTCCCGTGACCATTGTAGGGGATAAGAGCATAGAGGGGATAAAAGAGGCGGCCGTTAAGTTTATCGGAGAAAATTATGATGACAAAGGCTTCACCTTCAAGGTGGACACCAGGAGGGCAGACAAGAGCTATCCCCTGACATCCATGGAGGTTGATGCGGACGTGGGAGAGGCACTCCTTGATGCATATCCTGAAATGAAGGTTGATGTACATAAACCCTCAGTGTGGCTGCATGTTGAGCTTCGGGAACGGGTCTTTATGTATTCGAAGATAATAAAGGGGGCGGGAGGACTGCCGCTCGGTACCAACGGAAGAGCCCTGCTCCTTCTTTCCGGGGGCTTCGACTCCCCTGTTGCCGGCTATATGGTATCAAGAAGGGGTGTATATATGGATGCGGTATATTTCAATGCACCGCCCTATACCTCGGACCGGGCGAAGCAGAAGGTCATAGACCTTGCAAAGGTTTTGTCAAGATACACGGGACCGATAAACCTCCATATCATCAACTTCACGGATATTCAGATGGCAATTTA
The DNA here is from genome assembly GCA_902803625.1 of uncultured Lachnospiraceae bacterium. Taxonomy (GTDB): domain Bacteria; phylum Bacillota; class Clostridia; order Lachnospirales; family Lachnospiraceae; genus NK4A144. Next base: position 718 of record CADCQV010000291.1, on the reverse strand, counting down.
TGAGAAGTGTCCCCATGACGAGCTGACCATTATAATGAGGCGTTATATGATGAAGATAGCGGAGCATATCGCCAGAGGAACGAAGGACTGCTTCGGTCTGATCACGGGTGAATCCATAGGACAGGTGGCCAGCCAGACAATGAAAAGCCTCTTTACAACGGATGAGGCCGCGGACTATCCTGTTTACCGCCCTCTTATAGGCTTTGACAAGCAGGAGATAATCGACAAATCCGAAGAGATCGGAACAGCGGATATTTCAATCCTTCCCTATGAGGACTGCTGTACTATCTTTGTAGCAAAGCATCCGGTCACAAAGCCGAATCTGAATATCATAAAGAATTCAGAGGCCAGGCTTTCCGGAGTGATAGAAGAACTGATAAAAAAAGCCATCGAAACCGATGAAGTGATCACGGTCAGTAAAGATCATTAATAGCTTTCGGTCTTTACGACCGGATTATACAGTTTCCAGCTGTTTCTTCAGGACAGTTGCCACTGCCAGGTCTCCCAGTACATTTACACAGGTGGCGCCCATATCCGCAAGAGTGTTGACCGAGATATATACCCCCAGTATCTGCTGCACAGGGATACCGGCAATGGGTGCAAGGGCTGCAAATGCCGCGATCGCTCCACCCGGAACACCCGGGGTTCCTATGCTTAAAAATACATTGCAGGCAAGTATCGTTACCATAGTTCCCACCGACAGCTCTATTCCAAGTGC
>CADCQV010000290.1 GCA_902803625.1 uncultured Lachnospiraceae bacterium | reverse complement strand
GATAAGATAATATGCTGCAGCTGCGGCGATAAGTATGCAAACAGGCGTTATCCACATAAATCTGTAGTACTCTTTGTTTATATCAAAAACCTTATTAATGATATGCGGCAGCAGAGGATTATATACGGTGAAAAGTATGATAAGACCCGGATAAAGAAAGATCCTCTTTATCTCCTTTCCGCCCTTTAGGGCGATGAAAACAAGCCCTAGAAGATACAGCACAAGGCAGAAGGAGCTTCCGTTATAGAGCGCTATGCATTTGAATAAAAAATTCAGCCCGTCCCCGGCTGCGGATATCGACTGCATATATTCACCCCGGCATGGTTCTTATGACAAAATAGCCCTTCACATACAAAACATAGGACAGCACGGAAAGGAGGCAAGGCAGCACCACGAGAGCCGTTTTGACAAGTATCCGTATGTCCTTCTTTATAAGGAACAGCGAAAGCATGAAGATCCCGAGAGCTGCGGGAAAGATCATGCTTGCACTGTTTGAGAGTACAAGGGAGCCCACGGACATCAAAAACAAAAGCCACCAGTAAAAGGGATACCCCGGATCCTTTAGAAGTTTTATGTAAACTAATAGGATCAAGGGGATCACGAGCGACCCGATAAGGGTCTTTCCTTCATAGGTTCTGGTAATGAAAAATTCCTGGGCCGTATATATGGTACTGTAAAAGAAGCTTAAATACACGGTGAAAAGCATGAAGACCCCGGTCTTACCCGTATCACCTTTGAAAAGCGCGCATCCCATCCTGTAGATCACCGTGTTTACGAGGATTATGACCACAGCCTCCATAACAGTCTTCGTCCAGACCAGCGGATGAAGTCCGGTGAGGAAACACATCACAGCGTCATTTACGGCATAGTTCGCAAAGAAATACCTCATTTCAAAGTGATCCTGCCACATTCCGGTATAGGGGTTGTAGATATTCAGTGAATCCGTGGTGAGGCAGGTGTTTGCCGTACCTACATAGAAAGCGGCATCCAGGGTGAACTGGTAACAGCCGATGATTATTATGAGCTCCGTTATCAGCAAAAGCAGTGAAAACAGGCAGAAATACGGATGGGACCTTACAAAGGCACGGCTCTCCCCATATAATACGGCCCATTTTCTGTGATTCATAACAATAGATATTATAAGCAGAAGGATAAGCACCCCGGCCCAGATCCGGCTCAAAAAATGCAGCGGCCGGAAGCTAAGGGTCATGGGAATGCAGAGAAGCTCAAACAGCACATAGTACAGGAAAAATCCGGTAATAAGAGAAAGAGTCGCTGAAAACCGGAGTTTTTTCAAACGTCCCGTAATAAGCGACCCGAGCACAAAATAGATCAGGATATTCAGCATTACGGCAAGAAAGCAGTAAAACCTTATTATCATCTCATTTTACCTCGCTCTCCAGCCTCTGAACGCTCGTATAGAGAGTATTTATCTTTTGATTCAGAGTAAATATGGAAAGCAGGGAAAACACCGCTATCAGTGCAAACAGGATATATCCCGCTATAAGCACCCTCCACTTTGTCTTATTGTCCACGATCCCGTCTTCCTCTTCAGTAATGATCTCCGGCTTTTTCCCGGGAACTGCCTTTGGAAGGATACGATCCACAAAGGGTGAGAGCTTCTCCGAAAAGACGAGGAGCAGCACCCCCGCTGCGATCAATAAAAGCCTTATTATCACAGCTTCAGATCCTTCCTGTCCATAGACAGGAACCACTCGTATTCCCTCCTGATGCCCTCCGGAAGCTCCACCTTTTCCTTCCAGCCGATATTATGGAGCTTCGAAACGTCACAGAGCTTTCTCGGGGTTCCGTTCGGCATATCGGTATTCCACCTTATCTCACCCTTAAATCCCACTGTATCCCGGACAAGCTCCGCCAGTGCTTTGATGGTGATCTCCTTCCCGGTTCCGATGTTCACGTGCTCCTCCCCACTGTAATTTTCAAGCAGGTATACACAGGCATCCGCCATATCGTCCACATAGAGGAACTCTCTCAAAGGGGATCCGTCTCCCCAGAGCTCCACGTACTCCGCATCCGCCTCCTTCGCCTCATGGAACTTTCTTATCATCGCCGGAAGGACGTGGCTGTTCTCCAGGTCAAAATTGTCATTGGGGCCGTACAGATTTGTGGGCATGCAGCTAATGAAATCATCCCCGTACTGCCGCTTGAAAAATTTGCACATCTCAAGCCCTGAGATCTTCGCAATGGCATAGCCTTCATTGGTCTCTTCCAATGGCCCGCTGAGCAGAGCGCTCTCGGGAATCGGCTGCGGCGCCATTTTCGGGTATATGCAGGAGCTTCCGAGGAACAGAAGCTTCTTCACCTTATTGTCATGTGAAGCTTTTATCACATTGCACTGGATAATGGAATTCTCGTAAATAAAATCCGCAGGATAGCTGTTATTTGCATTTATCCCGCCCACCTTGGCGGCAGCCAGTACCACGTACTCCGGCTTTTCCCTTTTGAAAAAATCAAATGCCGCTGTCTGATCCGTAAGATCCAGCTCGCTGTGGGTTCTTACAAGAATATTCTCATAGCCCTTTTCCTTAAGGCTCCTTACGATGGCGGAACCCACCAGTCCGCGGTGTCCCGCCACATATATCAAAGAGTTTTTTTCCATAAGTATTCTCCGATAGCATCCTCCCAATGGTCAAAACGGAAATTCCCGGTAAGCCTCAGCATATAATTGTCCAGCATGGAAAATGCCGGTCTGTCGGTGCTTTCGGGGTTCATCTTCTTGTATTCCTCTGTGGTGATGTGCTTTACCCTCGTTGTCTTTCCCGCCAGCTGAAATACTTTTTCCGCAAAATCCGCCCAGCTGCATTCACCCTCGCATGTTCCGTGGAAAAGACCGTAATTCTCCGTAGGCAGAAGGTAGTGCAAAGCCTTCGCAAGACTCTTTGAGCTTGTGGGATTCCCCATCTGGTCGCAGACCACACTGACCTCATCATGGGTCTCGGAAAGCTTCAGCATCGTGCGGACGAAATTCTTCCCGTCTCCGTAAAGCCAGGCGGTACGGACGATAAAGTACCTGTCCGCAAAGGCTTTAACAAACTTCTCACCCTGCAGCTTCGTCCTGCCGTAGGTGCTGACCGGGCCTGTTTTGTCAAATTCGTTATAGGGCTTACTCCTGTCGCCCTTAAACACATAGTCGGTGGAGATGTGAAGGAGCTTTGCTCCTGTCTCCCTTGCTGCTATGGCCAGATTCCTCGGTCCTATGGCATTTATCATATAGGATCTGTCCACGTCCTTTTCCTGGGCATCGACCGCGGTATAAGCAGCGCAGTTAACCACCGCATAGGGCTTCAGCTCTTTCATAAGCTCCATCACCTTCGGAAGATCCGTGATATCCAGCGCGTGAATATCGTCTCTGTCGAAGATGTCGGTATTGTATATCTCATATTCGGTTCCGGCGAGCTCGATATTCATAGCTCTCCCGAGCTGTCCGTCGGATCCTGTGAGCAGTATTTTTTTCAATGATCCCTCCTTATGACGATCCCCACCTCAGACCCGTATGGGGATACCCAAAAACAAAATGCCGAGGTTATCATACGTCACTTGCGGTTCCGCAAGTGACTGTTCTGAAGAGTTACAAACCATCATCATATTGTACCATCTCCGCCCTGCAGATTCAATCGTGTATAAAATCAGCAAAAGGTCCTTCTCTATCGCTCAGGATGACGCTTCCTGTCGTCCGGAATGACACTTCAATATCGCCGCCACGGTTATATAGAGGTATACCGTGAAGTATATCGGGAAATAGTATTTGAAGTAGGACGCGGGTGCAAGGACAAAGACAATGACAAAGTGTCCGATCAGGCCCGCTGCCGCGAAAAACTCAAACCACATTCTGCGCAAAAGGAATATGAAAAAGCCGGCGAGCAGCAGTACACAGGGAATATACAGATTATAGAACCCTGCCTTTACCGCGCTGAAAACAAGCTTCAGGACACCGCGGATCCCCCCGCCGTCGGTTCCGATCTGATAGGGAAGAGCCGCATAATTAAAGGCTCCGCATCTGGTCCTTAAGAACACATCGGGATTATTGATAAAGATATTCTTGCAGCCCTCCGTGTATGCATTATAGTCCTCAGGTGAGGCCTCCTCCTTTACTCCCACATAACCAGGGTAATAGAGTATCAGCACATCCTCATAATTAATGTCGCCAAGGTCGGCGTTTATCCTGTCCACCGTATCGATATCAAGGTATCTCCCCACCTTTTCAAGGTCTGCAGCGTTCCTGTCCCTGTCAAGGCCGTTACGCATCATATTCGTAATGGTATAGGCATAGAAGGGAGCCATCCTGTTATTTGCCTTGTCGCCCATTCTCCCCGGTATCACACCGTTCTGGGGAACTGACACAATATATTGTATGAGAAAAAAGAAACCGATCAGCGCTATAAAGCGTTTTCCGCTCCGGAAAGCGGGATATGAGAGCAGCATAAGTACCGGCAGAAGGAAAACAAGATATATGCCCTCGGTTCTCCACTGGGTAAGCAGGGCTCCGAGTATCAGGATCCATACGATATCCCTTTTTCTTAAGGATATCCCCTCATCCTTATCCATATAAAGCTTGAAGATGAGAAAGGCATAGAGCAGGAAATATACGGGTATCCTGTGGGCTGATGTGGTATACGCTATAACCGGATAAAATACAAAGGGGATATAAGTAAAAGCACCGTAGTGTACGCCGCAGCGGTCGGAAACCCTTTTCACGCAGTAGCCGCAGACGAGAAGCTGTATCATGACCTTTACGATTATCGGCCCGTATTTCCAGGGAATGAGCATCAGGGAAATGATATAGTACCAGGTAGTAAGATAGGAAAACCAGTTGTAGTCGGAAAGGGTTCTTGCCTCCTCGTAGATCAGGTTTTCATCATTTGAAAGATATCCTCCGGGAAGCTTTACAATAAGCACAAAAATAAGGGGGATAAGATATATCCCCGCAAATTTCAATATGTCAAGAGTATTCTTTTTATGCTCCGTAAGGGCTTTCCAGCCAAGGATCAGGATAAGCAGAAGAACAGCCTTGCAGCCGATATAATTAAAGACATTGCTGTCATCTGTCCAGCTAAAGACAAGTCTGTCAGTAAAGAAAGTCAGTATCCAGTGGATAACGGCGGGAACAAAGCTCATTCGCCCAGTCCGTTTTCTATGGCATTGACAAGGGCGTTCAGAGCTTCCTCCTCGTCCTCGCCCTCACACATAAGCTCTATCTCATCCCCGCTCTTAACGCATGCGCCGAGAACACTCAGCACACTCTTGGCATTGGCAGTATTGTCCCTGAAACGGAAGGTTATCAGGGATTTGAATTCCATAGCTTCTTTGCAAAGTATCCCGGCCGGCCTCAGGTGCAGGCCTGTGGGGTTTTTTATGACTATCTTCTGACTTACCATTGTATGTCCTCTTTAATATGCTAAAGTATTTGTGTAATTATACCATATTGAAAACAGCAATACAATAATATCTATACATTTTTACCAATCAATCTTTCTCTTTTGTCTTCTCAGCCTTTATCTTTTGTCATCCTGAGCCTTTATCTTTTGTCATCCTGAGCCTTTATCTCTTGTCATCCTGAGCCTTTATCTATTGTCATCCTGAGCGAAGCGAAGGATCTTTCTCCCCGTCCCTTACAGAACCGTCTGCTCGATAAGCTCCGCAAGCGCCCTTGCATCAGTGTCTATAACCTTCTGATCCTTCCCCTCTATCATCACTCTGACCAGAGGCTCGGTACCCGAGGGTCTGATAAGTATCCTGCCCTCTCCCGCGTATTTTTTCTCCAGCTTCTCTATGGCTTCCTTTACCTCCGGATAATCATTGTAGCTCTCCTTCTTGTGGTTGGGGACACCGGCATTGTAAAGCGCCTGGGGCAGCACCTCCATAACCCTGGCAAGCTCCGAGAGCTTTTTCCCTGTTTTCTTCACCACCTCCAGAAGATGCAGCGCCGACAACAGTCCGTCCCCTGTGGTATTTTCATTTAGGAAAATAATATGTCCCGACTGCTCTCCGCCGAGAGACGCTCCTATCTCCCTCATATGCTCCAGCACATAGCGGTCGCCCACCTTTGTCTGGTCTATCTTTATGCCCTTTTCCTTTCCCATAAGGAGGAAGCCGAGATTCGTCATGACTGTGACTACTATCGTATCTCCGGCAAGGGTTCCCTGCTCCTTCATATATGTCCCGATGATCGCCATTATCTCATCGCCATTGACAAGATGCCCGTTTTCATCACAGGCGAGAAGCCTGTCGGCGTCCCCGTCAAAGGCAAGTCCCAGATCGGCGTGCTCCATTACCACTCTGGCGCAGAGCTCCTCCATATGGGTTGACCCGCAGTTTGCATTGATATTGGAGCCGTCGGGATTATTGTGGATGGCAATAACCTCCGCTCCGAGCTCCCTTAAGGTCTCCACCGAAGTAAAGTATGCCGCTCCCTCCGCACAGTCCACAACTATCTTCAGTCCGTGAAGATCCGTATCTATCTGCCTCATTGAGTGGTTGATATACTCTTCCCTTGCATCACGCCTGTACTTTATCTTTCCGACTCTTGAGCCCGTGGGCTGCGGCAGGCCACTGTTTCCGTTTCTGATATGCGCTTCTATCCGGTCCTCCATCTCATCCGATAGCTTATAGCCGTCTCCGTTAAAAAACTTGATCCCGTTGAATTCCACCGGATTGTGGGAAGCTGAGATCACCACGCCCGCATCCACCTTGTATTTCCTGGTAAGATAGGCTATTGCCGGTGTGGGCATGACACCTACATAAACGGCATTCGCACCCACAGAGCATATCCCCGCCATCAGCGCATTTGCAAGCATATCCCCTGAAACCCTTGTATCACATCCCACCATTATGGTCGGTCTGTATGCATGCTCCTCCGTAAGGACATATGCTCCGGCTGCGCCCAGCTGCATCGCAAGCATTGGAGTAAGCTCTGTATTTGCGACGCCCCTCACACCGTCAGTTCCGAATAGTCTTGCCATTTATCCGCTCCTTTTTCTACTTATGTCAGCAGCGTCTGTCATCACAGCACTTCACTGCTCATCATTCTGACCGGCAGCTTTCTCGCGGTCGTTATTTTCCTCGTGTTCCCCGTTCCGGCCGGAGTTATTCTCTCCTGGCTCTCCCGCTTCTATATTCTCTCCGGGCTCTCCTGATTCTGCAGGCTCTCCGGGCTCTCCCGCTTCTATATTCTCTCCGGCGGCCGCCTCATTTCCCGGCTGGTCTCCGGCCGCTTCCTCTCCGTTCTCACCCTTTACCTGGATAAGCACATGCGCTACCGCGCTATCCTGAGTGACACCCTCCGGCAGGGACAGTGTAACCTCTCCCGCATATGAGCCCGGAGTGATGCTCCCTGTTTCATTTAACGGCACCTGTGAAAGATCCAGAACACCCGTTACGGTGTTTCCGTCAAGTGCGGCCACCCTTGCACTCAAACCCCTCACCGTCACGGCAACAACGCTTGCATTCAGATCGTTCCCTATGGTCATATTCTCCGGAAGCCCTGTTATCGCAAGGTTCGAATAGGGAACCTGCAGCACCACGGGCACAGTCTCCTGCACCTCTGCGGTAAGCTTTACTATTCCTCCGTCTCCCGGACTTTCCAGATATATACCCTTTGGAAGATAACCGGCCACATTTACCTCTATGGAAACATCGCCCGTTGCATTTGAGATATCAAGCACCTCTGCAGGAAGCGAAAGCGATGTGAATGAGCTCAAGGTGCTGCCTTCTCCCGTTACGGAGATGACCGCCGGTTCTGCAGTCACTACACCGGTGGCCTCGTATCCGCCTGCCGCTGTTCCGCTGTATGAACCGTATACTGGGATTTCCTGTGTTTTCCAGATATCAACGGAAACAGATACCTGATCCAGCGAAACCTCCAATGCGGAGGTATCTACATCATGCCCGTCTTCATCCAGCAGGAGTATGGGAAGTACCGTATGTATCTCGCTGGTCATTCCGGAGACGTTCACCCTTACCACTGCCCCGGCGATGGAACTCACAACAGATTCCGGACCCTTCACCCTGACAACATTATTCTGGACAGAAGCCGTACCTACAGCATATCCTTCGGGAAGATTCCCGCTTGTCTCAACCTGGATCTTGAACTGGGCGGACGCGAGATCCTCAATGATGACATTGGCGAACTCCTTTGAGGGACTTATACTCTGGATCCTGTCTGAGTATCTTGTGGATTTCACCTCGATCGGAACCTTATTCCCGTCTAGGTTTGTCATGTCCACGGAAGCCTTTATATTATCCCTGGAAAGCTCTGAAAGCACCGATCTCTCAGCCTTTACTGTAACCGTTACGGTTCTGCTGGAATCATTCAGCTCAAAGGCATGACCCTGTTTCTCCATAACATCACCGTTTTCAATGGTAATGGGAATGGAGGAGAATGAAAGGTTCATCACCGGGTTCTCTATGCTGACCACGAAGAGCCAGAGCAAAAACGCGAGTACCAGAGATACCAGCTTCAATCCTATATTTCCGGTAAGCTTTTTTATCACACCCGCAACTGTATTTATCATAAGGCATCACCGCCCTTGCCCCGCCGGAAGAAGAGACCCTTTTTCTCATCTCCGGTCTTCTTTGTCTTGTTCTGCAGTCTGATAAGATGCTCCTTTAATTCCGAAGCCTCGAGGTTTCTGTAGAGCCGCCCCTCATAAGCCACCGAGACCCTTCCGCTCTCTTCCGAGACTATGATCGTAAGGGAGTCGGTAACCTCCGAGATCCCGACACCCGCCCTGTGCCTGGTGCCGAGCTCCTTTGAAAGCTCCATATTGTCAGACAGCGGAAGATAACAGGTGGCAGAGGTCACCCTGTTCCCCCGTACTATGACCGCACCGTCATGCAGCGGTGTATTGTGTTCGAAAATATTGATAAGAAGCTGGCTGGAAACAATGGAATCGAGCTCTATCCCTGTCCTCTCGTACTCTGACAGGGGCTCATTCTGTTCAATGACTATGAGAGCGCCTGTCCTTTCCCTCCCCATTTCATAGCAGGCCTTCGTGATCTCATTAACTGTCCTGTCAGAAAAACGTTCATCGATATTCTGGGAGATATTAAAGGCCACGAAGTCGGAAAGAATATTTTTGCGCCCCAGCACATCCAGAGCCTTTCTGAGCTCCGGCTGGAAGATCACGACGAGCGCCATGATCGCGACATTCAGCAGATTACGCACTATCCAGATAATGGTATTCATCTGGAAGAGATAGGCAAGGGTAATAAAGACAGCAATGATCACCATTCCCCGAAGCAGTGACCAGGCCTTGGTATTTTTTATCCATACCATCAGCTCATAGATAAGGAAGGTGATGATGAGTATCTCAATGAAATCCGTGCTCACCATCATGGGAATGGAATCAAAGGATATGTATTTCTGGATGAACTCCATGAGGTTGGTTTGATCAGCCATTATTCAGTCTTCTTTTCTCCCCCGGATATCCTTTTCACCTTTTTCTCGGAAACCGGAACCGACATCTTCGGCACGGCCTTCACGTAGTAGTAGTACTCATCATCCTGGAACTGGAGAAACTCCGTCCGGACATAGTCCACGGAAAGGATAAAAAACTGTATGATGACTGCCAGAACCAGTGAAAGGCTTATTCCGAAAAACAGGCTGGCAACGGAGATATCAAGGTCATAGCTTGCCGTTCCGTACAGCATCACGGCGAGCTCCGATATGCCCCCCATAACCACTGCTATAGTCCAGCTGTATTTTATGGAAAGCCTGTGGATGAGATAAACCACAAGACAGGAAATCCCCAGGGCAAGTATCATAACCCGCATGGTCTGGTTTCCCATTATGCCGTCCACAACAGATTTCAGTTCCTTTGAAAGCGCCTCAATATCCAGATCCTGAAGCGCGGAGCCGTTGGTCTTCACATAGGAGACCGCATAATACACCACCACTCCGCAGGCTATCGGTATGGCGGAAAAGATGGAGCCGGTCAGGCCAAAGACCAGCGGAACGATATAGGGCAGCCCCACAGAACACAAAAGGGGTGTGATAAGCACCGCGATCCCGTCCTTCGGGGCGAAATGGAAATAAAGAAGAAACATCACGATAAAGAGCAAAAAGATGATCAGTGCACAGATCACCGAGAGCGTATATAAATGCAGTACGATAAAGATACCTGCAAAAAGCACTATCGCATTGACAGGCAGAAACGCGTTAATCAGAGAAGCTCCCAGCACAACCATTGCGCTGTCCAGCTTCTCCATATATCCGATGCTCCGGTTTATGATCGTGTATGTGATTAGCGCCAGAATGAATCTGAGTACCGGAATGATATATACATCAAACCTTCCGTATAGACCCTTCAGGCGTTCCCTGAACTGCAGTATCTCCTTCATTTCTTTTCATACATCATGCTCAGGCGTTTCAATGCCTTCTGATAAGTTCTCGTGCTCTTTCTTGCCTTGGTGTAACGGTATGAATATACAAAAAACGACACAAGCACATAGATCCCGAGAACAATGATGTATCTTTGCAGTATCTCCTTTCCGAAGGCGACAAAATCCATCTTGTAAAACTCAGAGAGATAGGATTCCATTCCGCAGAAAATACTGACCCCCGTGAATATGGCAAAAGCAATTGTTATGTAAACTGCAGACAGTATCATATGCAGTCCCACGTAATCACTTCTGAAAAATTCACACACGGGTATGGATTTTTTCCCTTCATTTTCCTCAAATGAAGCCATCCGCGTCATAAGCTTCAGCCGCTCTTCGTCTACCATACGCTTATTATTGTCTGCCTCCCAGGAATCTCATCTTATTTCCCGAGGGCTCGTTCTTCTTGACAGGCTGGGGAGCGTCGGGCTTCTTTATAGCCTCTGAAAATCCCCTGGTAACCTCAGCCTTACACTTGTCGCAGAACCTTCCGGACATTATGGGTTCTCCGCACTTTTCGCATTTCAGATCCGACCCGTCGGCTGTAGTAAAGGTAAGTCTCTCGTCCCTGAGCCACTGACGTATCTGGCCAACCTCGACCTCACATTCCTCAGCGGTAACCGCTACCGTTACTCCCGGATGCTCCTCAATGTACTGCTTTACCTTCTGGAAGTCCTCCTCGGATTTTTCCACGCACTGTGGGCAAAAAACCGGTCCGGCAACGTAGTTGAACATCCTTCCACACTTTTTACAATTTCTTACATCCATTCCTATAGTATCTCCTTTTCCCTCATAATCCCGGCAGTCAGCCGGGCCGCCTCGCCCGTACCGCTCACAGTGCGGAACCGGAGCACAAAGTTACGACATAAACAGAAGACACGCCTGCCTCCTTCAAAAGCCCCGCCATTTCATCCACGGTGCTTCCGGTCGTATAAATATCATCTATGAGTATAACTCTGCATGATTTTACATCATTTCGGGTTAACTTGAAAGCCCTTTTCAAATTTTTCCGTCGTTCTTCGCGGCTTAAGCCCTTCTGTGGTCTGGTATCCGCGACTCTTTTTATGAGATTTTTTTCCACGGGAAGCCCCAGAAGACTCCCGAGCTTATCGGCGATAAGCTCTGCCTGGTTAAATCCCCGCTTTTTCAGCCTGTTTTTGTGTATGGGCACGGGAATGAGCATATCCGCACGGAATGAAAGGATCTCCCTTCCAAGATACCGTTTTATGCTTTCCGCGAAAAAATCCGCATATTCCTGCCTTCCGCCGTATTTAAATCGGAAAACCGCTTCCTGCATCGCGTCATTATATACATATACCGAAACAGCCCTGTCGAAGGAATGGCTGACAACGGCACAGTCCCCACAGTACTCGCTCCTGTCATCTGTAAGGCTCTTTCCGCACTTCCTGCATCTCGGCTCTCGTACAAAAACCGTTTTCTCCTCACATTCTTCACAGATAAGCTTTCCGCCGAAGGGAAGGATCTCATCACAGACAGGACAGTGTCTCGGAAATACCATATCCAGAATATAATCAGATATCCCTGTCATACCACAATATCTCCCTGTCAAGCCCCGTAAATCTCTCTACCTCCTGAATATTCCCGGCCATTTTAAGGAGCATTTCCTTCCTGCCGATTATCACCACGCACCTCTTTGCCCTTGTTATTCCGGTATACAGGAGATTTCTGTTCATCAGAATATCGGGTCCGCTCAATATGGGCATGACCACGGCAGGATATTCGCTTCCCTGCGACTTATGTATGGTAACGGCGTAGCTGAGCTCCAGCTCGGGAAGATCCTTGAAGGCATACCGTGCTCTTCTGTTATCCTCGAATCTCACGGTAAGGGAATTCTCCGCCCTGTTTATCTCCTCTATGATCCCCATGTCACCGTTAAAAACCCCGGTTCCGCTTTTCTTCAGCACCTGCCCCGGGATCTCCATAACCCAGGCCATCTGGTAATTATTCCGGTTCTGCATGACCCTGTCGCCTTCCCGGAGAATGAAGCCTCCCCGGTTCAGCTCCGCCTTTCCCCGGCCCGGGGGATTGACCGCATTCTGCAGTACGCGGTTCAGGTTCTCAACCCCCATCACTCCCTTCCTCATAGGAGTCAGCACCTGTATCTCCGAGGAAGAGGCTCCCACATAGGGCGGCAGCTTCTTTGTGACGAGATAGACGACGCCCCCGGTTATCTCCCCGGCATCGCTTCTGTTTAAGAAAAAGAAATCCCTGCTCTTATTGTCGAGCTTCATATCCTTCCCGAGAAGCAGCGCATGGGCATTCATCACTATGTCGCTTTCCCCGGCCTGGCGGAATATCTTTTTTAAGGCTATGCTCCTGAATTTTCCGGTGGAAAGGATGTCCTTCAGCACACTCCCGGGTCCTACGCTTGGAAGCTGGTTTTCATCCCCGACCATTATAAGCCTGGTTCCTACTGATATGGCGGAAAGCAGAGCCCTGAAAAGGAGGATATCCACCATTGACATTTCGTCCACTATTACAACATCGGTCTCCAGCGGATTATCACGGTCACGTCCGAAGGTCCGTCTTTCGCTGTCATCATCCCCGCTCCCTCCGCTGACCTCCAGAAGTCTGTGGATCGTCTTTGCCTCCATTCCCGTGGCCTCGGAGAGCCTTTTCGCCGCCCTGCCCGTAGGTGCGGCAAGGACCACGTGCTTTCCGACCGACATAAAGTACCGTAAGAGTATCTTTACCGTTGTTGTCTTTCCCGTGCCCGGGCCGCCTGTCATTATAAAAAGGCCGTTTTCCACTGCAGAGATCACCGCTTCCCTCTGATCGGAGTCAAGGGTCAGGGAATATCTCTCCTCCGTATTCTCAATGTCCGATACCAGCCTTTCGCGGTCGATATCATATTTTATATCAAGCGATCTTAATATGGCGGCACACTGTCTCTCAGCCTGATAGAGCTTACGGAGATATACCCTGGTTTCTCCGTCACGCTGCTTGATCTCCGCCTTCCTGTCCTTCTGCAGCGCAGAGATCTCACCGGACACCTCATTCTCAGGAAGCCCCAGTACAGCCGCCGCTTCGCCGAGCAGCCGCTCCAGCGGAAGATATGTGTTCCCCTCGCCTTCCGACAGGCCCAGCGTATAGAGTATACCCGCCCTGATCCTGTATTCGGAATGCCTTTCTATCCCCGATCTTTCCGCTATCTCATCTGCCGTCTTAAAGCCGATCCCGGAGATATCCTCGCAGAGCCTGTAGGGATTCTCTGAAATGATCCCATAGAGCTTTTCACCGTATTTCTCATATATCCTGAGAGCCATAAGGTTGCTTATGCCGTACTGCTGCAGGAACATGACGGCTCTTCTCATTCCCGCGACCTCTTCAAAGCTCTCCGAGATTTCCGCTGCCTTCCTTAGGGAGATGCCCCTGACCTCCGAAAGCCGTTCCGGCTCCCGGCTCATTATCAGAAAGGTGTCGTCACCGAATTTCTGAACTATCCTCTTTGCCAGTGCCGGACCTATCCCCTTTATTATCCTGGAGGAAAGGAAGCGGAGGACAGCCTCCTTATTATCAGGCTCCTCTACGGTTATCCTCTCCGCCTCAAGCTGTTCACCGTAGCCTGAGTGAAATACGATATCCCCCTCCGCGATCACGAGCTCACCTTCCCAGGCCATGCTTAAAAGACCAACGACGGTAATATCTCCGTCGTCGGTCGAAAGCCTCATAACCGTATAACCGTTATCCGGGTTTCTGAAAATGATCCGGTCTATGTATCCCTTTACCGTTATCAAGATGTGCCGTTCTCTGTATACTTATCGTTTACCGCAGCTCCTGCTGCTTCTTCCACAGTCGTTCCTGCTGCTTCTTCCGCAGTCGTTCCTGCTGCTTCTTCCCCTGTGGTTCCTGCTGCTTCTTCCGCAGTCGTTCCTGCTGCTTC
>CADCQV010000289.1 GCA_902803625.1 uncultured Lachnospiraceae bacterium | reverse complement strand
AGCACCGAAAACATTGACCATGTGGAGTACCGCATTGTCAGAAAAGACGGATCGGTACGATGGATAGATGATTACGGGCATTATACGGAAACCGATAATTACGGCGGCATTTATTATGTATTCATTGCCGATATCACTGAGCAGCATAATCTTGATGAACGTAATGACCTGAAGGAGCGCCTTATAAGCGAACAGGTACGGAGGGAGCAGCAGGATAAGATGATAACCGCTCTCGCCTCCGATTACCGGAGTGTCTATCATATAGATCTCGACCGTAATGAGGGAGTCTGCTACCGTGCAGATCCCGATGACAAGGAGCAGACCGGTGTCGGCATACCCTTCCCCTATCTGGAGCGCTTCAGCTGGTATGCGGAAAATGCTGTTGATGATGCATACCGGGAAAGCTTCCTCTCCTTTATCGATCCCGGGAATGTGAGAAAGGGACTTGCGGAAAAGCCGATAATCGCCTTCCGCTATCTCGTGCACAGAAACGGAAGGGATTACTATGAGATGATCCGTATGGCCGGGGTAAGACATGCTGAGGACAGAGATGACCATATTGTGCATGCCGTAGGTCTGGGACTTACCAATATCGATGCGGAAATGCGGGACGAAATGGCGAAAAGCCGGGCATTGGCAGAAGCCCTTGAAACGGCAGAGGAAGCAAACAAGGCAAAAACCGCATTTTTGTCAAGCATGAGCCACGAAATAAGGACTCCGATGAATGCGATCATCGGGCTTGACAGTCTGGCTCTGCGGAACGGAAACCTGGACAGCGAGACAAGGGAATACCTGGAAAAGATCGGCGGCAGCGCAAGGCATCTGCTCGGGCTTATCAATGATATTCTCGATATGAGCCGGATCGAATCCGGGAAAATGATCCTTAGAAACGAGATATTCTCCTTCAGGTCTGTTATCGAGCAGATAAATGTAATGGTAATGACCCAGTGCAGTGATAAAGGTCTAAAATATGAGTGCCATATGATCGGCGGAGTGTCGGACTCCTATATCGGGGATGACATGAAGCTAAAGCAGGTTCTGATAAACATACTCAGTAATGCCATAAAGTTTACGGATGCGCCCGGGGAAGTCACCTTAACGGTTGAACGCATCAAGGTTTTTGAGGACAAATCGACCCTGAAGTTTACGATAAAGGATACAGGGATCGGTATGGATCCCTCCTTTATCCCTAGAGTATTTGATACATTTTCCCAGGAATTCAACGGCCGCACAAACAAGTACGGCAGTACCGGGCTTGGAATGGCCATTACGAAAAACATTGTAGAAATAATGAACGGATCGATATCCGTCGAATCGGAAAAGGGAGCCGGCACGGAGTTTACCGTTATCGTGACCCTGAAAAACTGCGACCAGGAAAATATAGAGAGTCTTTTCATCAATCCCAATGATATACGGGTCCTTGTGGTTGATGATGAGGAGATCGCCGCGGAGCACGCGCGTATCGTTCTGGATGAAGCCGGGATCAAGGCGGACACCTGCCTTAACGGTTACGACGCGCTGCATATGCTGGAGGTGCAGCATACCAAGCATGAGCCCTACAATCTGGTGCTGCTGGACTGGAGGATGCCGGAAATGGACGGCCTTGCCGTGGCAAAGGAAATAAGGAAGCTGTACAGCAGGGAAACAACGATAATAATACTCACTTCATTTAACTGGGATGAGATAATGGATGAGGCACTCCATATCGGCGTTGACAGTTTTCTTGCAAAGCCTCTTTTCGCCTCCAATGTGATCGGAGAATTTGAACGGGTGGCCCGGAAAAACAATATGTCCCTTATCCGGGAAAAGAAAAGGGCTGATCTGAACGGCAGGAATATCCTTCTTGCCGAGGACGTGATGATAAATGCAGAGATAATGAAGGAGATCGTCGGACTAAAGGGCGCCAATATCGATCACGCAGAAAACGGGGTCCGGGTGCTGGAAATGTTTTCCGGAAGCACGCCCGGCCACTACTCCGCAATACTGATGGATGTCCGCATGCCTGAAATGGACGGCCTGGAGGCAACGGAAAGGATCCGCTCCCTTGACCGTCCCGATGCCGGTACGATACCGATAATCGCACTTACTGCCAACGCCTTTGATGAAGATGTCCAGCGTTCGCTTCAGGCAGGGATGAATGCCCATCTCTCCAAGCCGGTAGAACCGGATTTTTTATACCAGACTCTGGAAGAACTGATATGGGAATATGATAAGGAGGATTCATTATGATCACTTTGGACGCATTAAAGGAATACGGTGCCGATACTGAAAAGGGACTGGCTATGTGCATGGGAAACGAGGCCCTGTACTTCCGTCTCGTCGGCTCTGTGCCGGAGGAGCCGCGTTTCGCAGAGCTTACCGCCGCCATTGAAAAAAAGGATTATGATGCCGCCTTTGAGTCGGCGCATGCCTTAAAGGGCGTACTAGGAAACCTTTCCCTTACACCGCTCTATGAAAAAGCTTCAGCCATTACGGAGCTCCTCAGAAAGCGTACTGACATGGATTATTCCGGAATGATAAAGGAATTGACGGATGCAAAGGATGCACTTGCAAAGCTTTGCGGGTAAAGCGATTGTCGAGGTTATGAGTCAAAATGGAATACGGGAAAATCAAAAAGGTCATTGATAAAGAAAAAAAGGGCAGCGTTGTTCAGGCCGTTGTTCTGGGGTGCCTGATCGTTGCCGTGATCCTGATCGTCGGAACCGTATGGACGGGAAGGAGCGCCAGCATTGATGCGGAAAAGGCCGTCAGAAATGTAAGCCTTCTTTATCTTGATGAGCTTGCGGGAAGACGTGAGCAGGTTGTGGCCTCTGTTATTGACGATTATATCAATGACTTGGATGTTGCACTGGGTCTCATAGAAAAGGATGATCTCTCATCCCTTGAAAATCTTCAGGCGTACCAGTCAAAGATGAAGCAGCTGTACGGTCTTGAGAAATTCGCCTTTATTGACGAAAACGGGATCATCTATACGTCGCGCGGAACCAGGAACGATCTGGACCAGTACGGCTTTGATCCCTATGCACTCTCCGGCCCCTCCGTTTCCATAAAGAATAACGGCAGCAATGACAAGAGCATGATAATAGCGGTTCCCGTAGACCGTCTCGACTTATGCGGGGAAACCCTTATAGCCTGCTTTATGGAAATAAGCATGGAGCATTTTCTCGATGATGTGTCCCTCCAAACCGGAAATAATTCCACGACCTTCTGCAATATTTATAAGTCAGACGGCATATCCTTCACCGGCCTCGTGCTTGGCGGACTGTCCGCCGAGGATAATCTGCTCTCCGCTCTTGAAAATGCCGATTTTGAGGAGAGCTACAGCTGTGACACGGTAAAAAATGATTTCAAGGAGCACCATGCAGGGGTTGTTTCCTTTACCTATAACGGAATAAAGGAAACCCTGAGCTATGTTCCCATTCACGGAACGGACTGGATGCTTACCTACCTCATCAGGGAAAGCGTAATAAGCCAGCAGATAGACAGCATTTCCCGGGGTATCATAATGAGAAGCCTTATTCTCTCTGTTATCCTCGCTGCGGCCCTGCTTATGATCTCGGTATTTATGGTGATACAGACAAGGAAAGCCGTCCATCTCGCATCCGAACAGGAGACTGCGGAATTGATGCAGCAGGAGCTGGAGGAAAGGATCGCGCTGCAGGATGAGCTTCTTGAACAGGAAAAGCTGAAAACCCAGCAGGATAATATGATAACCGCGCTTGCTTCTGATTACAGAGGTGTCTATTACATCGATCTGGACAGCGGCAAGGCTATCTGCTACAGAAAGGATGAGCTTGGTACGGATGACATCGCCCCCGGTGATGAATTCGACTACAGGGAAAAATTCAGCGAATATGCAGAAAATTACGTTCTGGATGAATACCGGGACGAATTCCTGAAATATACGGATGCGGGTAAAATACGCGACGCCCTTAAGGAAAACAGTATAATCACCCTGCGCTATCTTGTGAAAAAAGGCGGCAAGGAGACCTATGAGATGCTCCGTATGGCCGGAGTCACGCATGTTGATGACCGGAATGACCACGTTGTACATGCAGTGGGGGCAGGCTTTACCGACATAGACTCTGAGATGCGTTCTTCCCTTGCAAAGAACCAGGCTCTTTCGGACGCGCTGAAGACCGCAGAGGAAGCAAGCCGCGCGAAAACCGCCTTCCTTTCCAATATGAGCCACGAGATACGTACTCCTATGAATGCCATTATCGGTCTGGATTCGCTTGCATTAAGAAAAGATGATCTTTCATCGGATACAAAGGAATATCTTGAAAAGATCGGGGCATCCGCACGGCATTTGCTGGGGCTTATAAATGACATACTCGATATGAGCCGGATAGAATCAGGGCGTATCGTTCTGAGAAAGGAAGAATTCTCCTTCCGTTCCATGCTTGAACAGATAAATACCATGGTCATGTCCCAGTGCAGTGAAAAGGGTCTGAAATACGAGTGCAGGCTTACCGGCGGTGTCGCGGATTACTATATCGGCGATGATATGAAGCTGAAGCAGGTTCTTATCAACATACTCAGTAATGCAATCAAATTCACCGAGGCTCCCGGAGAGATCACCTTTGATATAGAGAGAACCAATGTATTCGACGACCAGAGCACGCTTAAGTTCGTTATAAAGGATACCGGAATAGGGATGGACAAATCGTTTATTCCGAGGATCTTTGATTCATTTACGCAGGAGGACGGCAGCCGCTTCAATAAATACGGCAGCACGGGTCTCGGAATGGCTATCGCAAAGAATATCGTTGAACTTATGAACGGTTCCATATCCGTTGAATCCGAAAAGGGAGCCGGTACGGAGTTTACGGTCGTTATCACCTTAAAGAACTGCGAACACTCTTCTTTTGACAGCAACTATATAAACTTTAATGATCTGAGGATACTCGTTGTGGATGATGAGGAGGTTGCGGCAGAGCACGCCAAGCTTGTGCTGGATGAAGCCGGGATCAAATGCCGCATAGCCCTTTCCGGTGCCGAGGCTTTGAGTATGCTTGAGGTGGCGCACACCAAGCAGGAGCACTTCAATCTTGTCCTCCTTGACTGGAAGATGCCCGAAATGGACGGTCTTGCCGTGGCTAAGGAGATCAGAAAGAGATATGATAATGAAACCACGGTGATCATACTGACCTCCTTCTACTGGGATGAGATCATGGATGAGGCTCTGCATATCGGAGTTGACAGTTTTCTCTCCAAGCCGCTGTTCGCGTCAAATGTCATAGATGAATTTGAAAGAATAGCACGCAAGAATAATATGAGCCTGTTTAAGGAAAAACAGCGTTCAGAGCTTAAGGGAAAAAGGATACTTCTGGCCGAGGATATGGAGATCAATGCCGAGATAATGAAGGAGGTCCTCTCAATAAAGGGGGCTCTTACCGAGCACGCCGCAAACGGAAGAATAGCTCTTAATATGTTTAAGGAGCAAGATGAATTCTATTATGATGCGGTTCTTATGGATGTACGTATGCCCGAAATGGACGGTCTCGAAACGACAGAGGCCATAAGGGCACTTGACCGGAGGGATGCCGCGACAGTTCCCATCATTGCCCTTACCGCAAATGCCTTTGACGAGGATGTCCAGCGCTCACTGCAGGTAGGTATGAATGCCCACCTGTCGAAGCCGGTCGAACCGGAAAGGCTGTACCAGTCCCTTGAAGAGCTTATTTTTGAAGCCCAATCCGGGACGGCCTGAAGACTCCCGCTTTTCTTATGGAGGCGCTTACTGAATTGCTTATTTTACTCAGTTATGATAGAATGCAAGAACAATCGTAAAAAAAGAGAGGCTGGTCATGGATATTTCTGAGCTTAAAGTAATGATCTGCGATGATTCACTTCTCGCAAGAAAGAATCTGCGGGACGGTCTTAAGGGACTTGGGTGCAATAATATTCTGGAGGTATTTGACGGTCAGGAAGCCGTTGATACCTATATGTCCGAGAAGCCCGATGTGGTTTTTCTCGACATAGTTATGCCCGTTAAGGACGGCATCACTGCCGCAAGGGAGATCTGCGGAGCGAATCCCGATGCGTACATAGTTATGGTCTCCTCCGTCGGGACCCAGGTACACTTAAGAGAGGCAATAAAAGCAGGAGCCAAGGATTTCCTGCAGAAGCCCACCACTCCTGAGCAGATAAGAAATGCACTTGAACACATTTCCGGAGGTGATGAATAAATGTCCCGCAAGTCAATCTACCTTGCAGAACTTGTTTTCAACCTAAACCGTTTTGTAGACAAGGACATAACCTCCCGCCCCACTGAGATTGTGCAGAAGATACCTGATAACTGCCATATAGCACAGGGCATTACCGGAGATTATACGGCTTTGTCTGCTCTGTATGCGGAGCCGCAGGTACTCACGGATTTTGCTGCCATGTATTCAAAGATTGAGCTTGATCACTATGAGGAAATAGTCAATGAGCTCGCTGCAGATTTCCTGAACCTTCATAACGGTCTTTTCCTTGTGAATCTGTCCGAATCGGAAAATGTGGAATCCACCCTGACTCCCCCTGTTTCGAATGAAAAGAGCGGTCCCATAGAGCTTTACTCTGACACCTACGTGATGCCGGTGGACTTCACCTTCGGAACCGTCAATTTTATTCTCTCCGAGAAATAATCCTGAAATAACAGATCAAAAAATATACACCAAAAGGCTGCGGTATCCGCAGCCTTGTATTTTCAGCCGTCATTCAAAGAAAAAGACTAATTATTCAATCGTAAGAATATCCGCAAAGCCGGTAACATCAAAGATCTCATTTACCTCATCCCTGACATTCCTTACAACCATGCTTCCCTGCTTATTCATTGTTTTCTGTGCAGAGAGAAGCACACGGAGACCCGCACTGGAGATATACTCAAGCTTTGCGAGATCCATAACCAAGCTCTCTACTCCTTCGATAGACTCCTTGATATCACCCTCGAGCTGCGGCGCCGTTGTCGTATCAAGTCTCCCCTCGAGAAAATAAGTGCAGGCAGTCCCTTTCTTTTCCTTGTTGATGTTAAGCATTACTCTTTCCTCCTTTATTCTACAAGGTTTTATGAATGGTCAAAATATTCTGTCCATCCTTGTATTCATATTCCACTTTGTCCATGGATTTCTTTACCATGAAGATCCCAAGTCCCCCTATAGGGCGTTCCTCCAGACTCAGAGTGACATCCGGATCCGCTTTTTTGAGAGGATTATACGGGGTGCCCCTGTCGGCAAAGGATATCACAAATTCCGGCGGTTCGCCCGAAACTCCGGCATTTATCTCCGCGTTTCCGCTTCCGGGGCTATAGGCGTAGTGTGCAATATTAACATATATTTCCTCCACCGCGATATCGATCTGCATCTGTGTCTTCATAGGGCAGTCATTTGCTTCCAGGATCTCATCTACAAAGGATAATACCTCGGGGAGATTATCGGTTTTTGCTTCTAACGTAATATTCTTCATATTGTCTTTACGCAAACCTCTGTCGGAATAATTCATGAAAGAAATCTTTCGACCTCTTCCATCATACCATCAATTTTGCATTCTGTCTTGTGAATTATTTCAGCATTTTTTATTTCTTCGATAGCAGGCGGGATCTTCACCCCTCCGAGTGAAGAAATCTCCTCAGCAAGCTCAAATTCATTTTTCCCTTCAATGCCCCTGTCAATAGCGCTCATCACACTCCCGGCGAACTTAAAGGGGCTGGCCGTCGAAGCGATCAGGGTAACGGTATCATCCCCGGTATCCGAAAGATATTTATCATAGGCCGCAGCCGCCACGGCTGTATGGGTATCGATAATGTATCCGCTTTCCTCATACAGGCTTCCTATCTTTTCCGCTGTTTCCTTCTCGGATGCATAATAGGCCTCGAATCCCTTAAGTCTCTCTTTCATAGAGGGGCTGATCTCATATTTCCCGTCACTTTTAAGAGCAGCCATCAGGGATGCATTCTTTTCCGGATCATTTCCCGCTATATGATAAATAAGCCGCTCCAGATTGCTAGATATCAGAATATCCATAGAGGGTGAGCTGGTAAGGATAAAATCCCTGTTCCTATCATATTCCCCTGTCCTGAAGAAATCAAATAAAACTTTATTCTCATTTGAGGCACAGATAAGCTTATTGACCGGAAGGCCCATCTTCTTTGCATAAAAAGCAGCCAGGATATTGCCGAAATTCCCGGTGGGAACAACAAAATTGACCTTCTCACCGTCTTTGATTACCTTGTCCTTAAGAAGCCTGGAATAGGCATAAACATAATAAACTATCTGCGGCACCAGCCGGCCTATGTTTATGGAATTCGCGCTGGAGAACTGATAGCCCTTTCCGGCGAGCCTCCCGGCAAGCTCCTTATCGGAAAAGATCGCCTTTACTCCGGTCTGGCAGTCATCAAAATTCCCGTCCACGCCGATGACCCTGGTATTTTTTCCCTTTTCGGTCACCATCTGCAGCTTCTGTATGGGGCTTACGCCGTCCTTCGGGTAGAAAACAAGTATCCTTGTGCCCTCTACATCCGCAAAGCCTGCGAGAGCAGCCTTCCCTGTGTCCCCGCTGGTGGCGGTCAGGATGACTATCTCATTTTTTACATTATTCTTCTTTGCAGCGGTGGTCATCAAATGCGGAAGGATGGAAAGAGCCATATCCTTAAATGCAATCGTCTTTCCATGGAAAAGCTCCATATAGAAAGCGCCGCCGGAGTGTCTTAATGGAACTATATCCTTTGTATCGAACTTTTCATCATATGCACGCTCAATACAGCTTCTTAATTCCTCCTCTGTAAAATCCGTCAGAAACTCCTTCATAACGGTGTAAGCGCATTCCCTGTAATCCATAGCACATATGTCAGCAGGGGAAACAGGGAGCTTTGGCAGTTCCACCGGGACAAAAAGCCCGCCGTCGTCACAGAGTCCCTTTAATATCGCTTCAGAGGCAGTACACCTTATTCTGTTATCTCTTGTACTTGTATATTTAAGCTCCATAAAAAACGTCCTTGGGATATTCTACCACAAAAGGGGCTTACCCGCAAATGAGCAGCCCCTTTTATGAAAGATATGAAGAAGTTTAATTAACTGTAGGTCTGTATTATCATACAAAGAAGCAGTGGGCTCCGGCTGTTGCCACGAGAGTCTTCCCTCCAAAGCTTCCGCCCCTGTGGAAATACAGGGCGCCGCCAACCGTATTCTTTCCTGCTATAGCTTCCTTAACCGCCGATATAGTTGAAGCAGAGGGAACCGCAACGGCGAATTTCCCGCTGGAAACAGGTCCGAACTGCCCCGGAGCTGTAAGCACACCCATTATTGTATTCGGATGGAAGGGACTCCTCACCCTGTTAAGTACAACATTGGCGATACCTATACGTCCCTCAATGGAATCGTGGCCGTCCTCTGCCTCCACTATCTTGCAAAGTGCATTGAAATCACTGTCTGACATTCCCGAAGCGGAAAGGGATTCCTCGAATCTCCTCTGGGTCTCCTCAGCCTTCTTTCTGGCCTCTTCCTCTGCCTTCTTTCTGGCTATCTCTTCCTCGACGGCCTTTTTCTCGGCCTCTGCCTTTGCCTTCTGTTCTTCCGCAAGCCTCTTCTGCGCTTCGATCTCAGCCTCTGCCTTTGCCCTTGCCTGATCCGCTGCCTTCTGCTGGGCGGCTATCTGCTGGTCGGCCTTTGCCTTTGCAGCCCTTGCCGCCTCCTGCTGGGCGATGATCTGGGCGTTGACATTGGCTGTATCCTGACTGACAGGAGCGGGAGCCGTCCCGATCTCTTCGGCGTATGCCGATACTGCGGTAAATAATATCATCATTGCCAGAGCTGCCAGAAAACATACCGCCGGCAAAAAAATATTCTTATTATTTGAGTTAGCTGAATTCATCTCTTAATCTTCTCCTCTTTCTATGTGTCCCGTCGACACTGTTTTTTCTTTTCTGATTTTTCTTTTGGAATTATATCATCTAATTTTCAATTTGTTAAGGATTTGTTACAACTATTTCTATTTTTGTAATTTTGACGCAATT
>CADCQV010000288.1 GCA_902803625.1 uncultured Lachnospiraceae bacterium | reverse complement strand
GGGAGACGAGACGCGAAGCAACAGAAAGGATCTTTCACCCGGATACAGAAGATTCTTCGCTTCGCTCAGAATGACACCGTATACGCTCAGAATGACACTGTATGTGCTCAAAATGACACTGTATGCGCTCAAAATGACACTGTATGCGCTCAGAATGACACTGATCCGAAGGTCTTCCGTCACGGTGACATCAGGTATTCGATCATGCTGTCATATACTTCCACACCGGTATTGTAGCCATGCTGGTAAAAGCGGTCCAGGGAATCGGTATTCGTCTCGGTCCTGGAAACCTCGTTTTCTGTGGGGCGGATAACAAAGACCCTTCCCTCCCTTTCCAGCCGCTCAAGGATATCCAGCTGCCTGTTATATACCTTGGGCCGTAAAATACAGGAACGGACAAGCGCCGGCTCATCCCTGTAAAAAAGGCGGACCATTTCACCGGCCTTTGATTTCAGATTCTTCCTGTAGCCCAGGCGGCGGGTAAGTATCACAACGTTCTTCCTGTAGCCGAGCCTAATGCTCCTGCCGTAGGGAATTGAGTCCGAGAGTCCCCCGTCCATATATCTTTTCCCGTCCAGCAAAACGACCGGTGCCGCAAAGGGCAGGGTCGACGAAGCCCTGCATATTTCCAGTATGCGGTCATTATCCTTATTCTCGCTTAAATACTCCGGACGGCCCGTATCAATATTCGTAACCACCATTTCACAGATTATTCCGCTGTTTTTGAAGGTGTCGAAATCAAAGGGAAAATCCCTGTACGGAAAATCCCTGAAGGGCTTGTCCATATCATAAATATAACCGGTCTTAAACAGATTAAAAAAAGAGAGGGAGCGAAGGCTCTTGTCTCTTACTATAAAGGTATCCCTTGAGCGTCCTATCTGCCCGGCAACATAGTCAAGACCGTTGCAGGCTCCCGCCGAAACCCCAACAACATAGGGAAAATAAAGGCCTCTTTCCATAAAAACGTCGAGCACCCCGGCGGTAAAAACACCTCTTGATCCTCCGCCCTCCATAACCAGGGCGGCTTTTTCAGGCATATTCCAGTTTCTAAGCTTTTCTTCAGACATAAATCTCTCAATCATTCAGATCCTTCGCTATCGCTCAGGATGACAATTGGTTTTATTCCCTTCGCTGTCGCTCAGGATGACAATTGGTTTCAGGGCAGCATATCATTTATGAGTATGTCTACCGATATGTTCGTTGCAGTATTCATAGTTTCCGTTGCACTTCGAACAGAAACGGAATTCCAGCTCGGGGTTTGTGAGCTCCGTCCTGCCACAGACTGCGCATCTATGCTTTGCTATCTGGTTCTTCCCGCCGTTTACGGAATGGAATTTCCCCCGCATATCGTTATTTACCGCTCTCTTATAGGCATTACGCCTGTGCATCTCATGTGGGGAAAAACGGGCGATATTCTTCGTACTGAGGTAAAATAACAGGAAATTCAGCAGGGACACAACAATAACGCCCCTTCCGTACCAAGGACTCTGCAGAAACTGCCAGAGTATCAGCACCCCGTCAAGTATGGCCAGATATTTGATCTTTAAGGGGATAAAAAAGTACAGCATTATCTGCATGTCCGGATAGCTTGCCGCAAAGGCAAAGAAAAGGGACATATTGACATAATAGGTAGATACCCAGGTAGACAGACTGTAGCCGAAGCTTTCCGGAGGATAGGAAAAAAACCTGATCCCGATAAAATAAATGATAAAGGAACCGATTAAGGTAAATAAAAAGCCCATAAGCAGATAGACGTTGTACCTGAAATCACCCCAGGTGACTTCCAGTGAACGCCCTATCTGGAAATAGAAAAACAGCATTATCACCGTAAATACGGATAAAGTGGAGGGGGGCATTAATATCCAGGTAAATACCCTCCATATCTGTCCCCTCATAATGAGTCCGGGGTTCAGACCGATTAAATAGGTAAGCCCCATAAAGCTCATCAGATAGCCGATGATATAGGTAAATATAACAAATACGGTAAGATTCGGAACCGCATATCTCCCGTATTTCTTTTCAAGCTTATATAACCAGTTATTCACGTTAAAAGCCGTTGGAGCCGTAGCGCCCCTTCATGATCTTTATTGCCTCATAGGCAATGGCGCTGTACTCGCTCTCCTTCTTTGTTTTCGGGTCAGAGAAAAGCTTCTTGCATCTGTCCTCAAAAAATGCTGCTGCCGCCTCAATATCGTCGTTCTTGTACTCTTTTCCGTCTGAGGTACGAAGAACTCCGGTTTTGTGGTCATAAATACCTTCGCCGGGCTTCATTCCGTTAATGTACTCCTGACCGGTGAAGGATTTGAATAAATCCTTTATCGTGTCTTCTCTGTTTACTGCCATTTTTTTCTCCTCATTTTAAAGCTGTTTTTCACTATTGTAGGACCTTTCATCCCGATGGGAAGATTCTTCGGGCTACGCCCTCAGAATGACATTCTCGTTTTTTCAAAAAGATTCTTCGGGCTACGCTTCGTCCTAAACGCACGTCCACTTAATGTGCAGGACCGTTTTACGCCCCCGTATACGGGCACAATGTGCGAGTGGGTGCCGCACACTAGGGCTTGCAGGTCCTGCAGGCCTGATACCCCTCCTTTTCAAGCTGTGCCTTTGACTCTTTGACGCTTTTCACATTATCCCCCCTGGCATATCTGCAGGTGGAGAGATGGTACTTCTTTGTGGAGGTATTGATAACATATGTTTCTATTGCAGAGGGATCGGCACCACCCTCAACAGTGGTTTCTACGGCGCTCTTCTGTCCGGCACCGAAAAATCCCGCGATCTTATCCTTGTACTTAAAGAGCCCCATAATGACCGCTCCTGCGATCACCACAGCGGTAAAAGCAATCCCGAGGGTCTTCTTTCCGGATGAAATGGTCTTCGTATAAGAAAGACCCGTTCCCGGGATCCCGACCGAAACCGATTTCCGCCCGCTTGTTCCCGCATTGACGTGGGCTCCCTTTTTTCCGACAGACACAGATACCCCGGTCTTTGAAATATTTAGCTTTACCCCCGGAAAAATGGTTATTGATTTCCTGAACCTGAGTCCCATTTAGATAGCCTCTACATAGTCATCATTAAAAGCGTTTTCGTCAGCATCCTCATTCTTATCCGTTTCCTCCGTCAAAGCCCTCTCTTCATTTTCAAGGTTGCTCTTTGCCGTGGAGAGCATAAGCTTTATACGGTTAAGCTGATTAACCTCGGAAGCACCGGGATCGTAGTCAATGGCCACAATATTTGAAAGCGGATGAGCCTTCCTGATAGCCTTTATCACACCCTTCCCCACTACATGATTCGGAAGGCAGGCAAAGGGCTGTGTACATACAATATTATTTACGCCCTCGCTAATAAGCTCCAGCATTTCCCCGGTAAGAAACCACCCTTCACCCGTCTGGTTTCCGATGGAAACAATGGATGAAGCCCTCTTTGCGGTAAGCTCGATCGGCTGTGGCGGATCGAAATGCTTCGAGCGCTTAAATGCGGCAACTGCCGCGCTCCTTAAGAATTCCATACCCATTATGCCGAGACGGGCGTTTCTCGCGGTCTTCTTTGAGCAGCCGAGCTTCTCTGCCTTATATATCTGATTATAAAAGCAATAGAGAAGAAAGTCCATAAGATCCGGAACAACAGGCTCGGCTCCTTCTTTTTCCAGAAGATCCGTAAGGTGGTTATTTGCGGAGGGATGGAATTTCACGAGTATCTCTCCCACAACGCCCACTCTGGGCTTTTTCTTCACTTCATTTACAGGGATGGTATCAAATTCCCGGATCATCCTTGCGCAGAGCCTCCGGAACTTAAAGAAGGAGGGCTTCTTTTCCGAAACAAAATCCCTGCAGATCTTCAGCCACTTCTTATGAAGCTCATCAGTTGTACCCTTGGCCTCCTCATAGGGCCGCATCCTTAAAATGCAGCGGAGGAAAATATCACCGAAGGTAATGCCGTAAAGCGCCTTTAATATGAGATCGGTGGAGAGCTTGAAGCCGGGATTGCCCTCAAGCCCCGAGAGATTCAGGGAAATGACGGGAATATGGCTTAAGTCCGCCTTTTCAAGTGCCCTCCTGATAAAACCGATATAGTTGGTGGCCCGGCATCCTCCGCCGGTCTGGCTCATTATAACAGCAGTTTTCTGAAGATCGTATTTCCCGCTGTTTAAGGCAAGCATGATCTGTCCTATCACCATAAGCGATGGATAACATGCGTCATTATTAACATATTTTAATCCCGCATCCACGGCTTCCCGTCCGTCATTATCGAGGACCACCAGATTGTAGCCCGCACTGCGGAATGCGGTCTCCAGTATATCAAAGTGTACCGGGGACATCTGCGGACAGAGTATGGTATAGCCTGCCTTCTGCATATCCTCCGTGTAAACCGTGCGTTCATAGGCAGAGGGACGGATCGTCCTCTTTTCGCCCTTCATTTCACGCACCTTCAGTGCGGCAAGAAGGGAGCGTATCCTTATCTTTGCGGCACCCAGATTATTTACCTCGTCTATCTTCAGACAGGTATAGATCTTGTCCGAACCGTCCAGTATCTCATACACCTGATCCGTGGTAACGGCGTCAAGCC
This sequence comes from uncultured Lachnospiraceae bacterium, assembly GCA_902803625.1. Taxonomy (GTDB): domain Bacteria; phylum Bacillota; class Clostridia; order Lachnospirales; family Lachnospiraceae; genus NK4A144. Next base: position 1,956 of record CADCQV010000288.1, on the reverse strand, counting down.
CGCAGCCGAAAGAATTGAGCTGGATAAGGTCAAGATCATCCCTTTTCTTGCACACCTCGGCGGCTGCATAGAGCCTTGAATGGTACATCCACTGATCCATTACGCGGAGCTCTCCGTCAATATGCCCGAGAGGTGACACGGAATCCTCGGTAAGAACAGCCACATCATACTGGGTGATGAGCTCCGGTATCCCGTGGTTTATCTCCGGATCAATATGGTAGGGGCGGCCGGCAAGCACAATGCCGTGGAGATTGTGCTCCTCCATATAACGCAGTGTCTCCAGACCCCGGCGGGCAACATCCTTTCTTTCGTTTTCCTGCTCCTTCCAGGCCTTAAATACAGCCCTCACTATCTCTCCGGGATCCACATCAGGAAAGGCCTCAATAAGCCTCGGATAAATGGTGTCAGGTGAAGTAAAGGAAATAAAGGGGTTGATGAATTCAATATCACCCCGGGCTATCTCCTCCACATTATTTTTTATATTCTCCGGATAGCTGGTGACAATAGGGCAGTTATAGTGGTTTCCGGCCTCCGGGAATTCCTCTCTTTCATAAAAGAGGGAGGGATAAAAAATACGTGTTATGTTATTCTTGATAAGCCAGGTGATATGCCCATGTGCAAGCTTTGCGGGATAACACTCGGACTCCGAGGGAATGGATTCGATCCCGAGAGAGTAGATATCGTGGCTTGACGCGGGAGAAAGTACCACCCTGAACTTTAGCTCCGTAAGGAAGGTGAACCAGAAGGGATAGTTCTCGTACATATTCAGGACTCTGGGCACACCGATAACACCACGCTCCGCTTCATCGGCAGGGAGCGGTGTGTAGTCAAAGATCCGCTTATATTTGTATTCATAGAGATTCGGAATGTCCTTATGGGCCTTTGCCTTTCCGATACCCTTTTCACAGCGGTTTCCGGTAATAAAGGTGCGTCCCCCGGTGAAATGATTGACGGTCAGGCGGCAGTGGTTATTGCAGCCCTGGCACTTGGCGGTGGAAGTGGTGAATTCCAGATTTTTTATCTCATCTATCGAAAGCATGGAGGAATCCTTACCCTTCCGGTGGCGCTCCTTTGCAATAAGCGCAGCGCCGAAGGCCCCCATTATACCTGCAATATCGGGACGAACGGCCTCACATCCCGCTATCCTCTCGAGAGCACGTAGTACAGCATTATTGTAGAAGGTTCCGCCCTGGACAACTATCCTTTTCCCCAGCTCCGAAGCGTCTGATACCTTTATTACCTTAAAGAGTGCGTTCTTTATGACTGAGTAAGCGAGACCTGCGGAAATATCCGATACCGGAGCGCCCTCCTTCTGGGCCTGCTTTACCCTGGAATTCATAAATACCGTGCATCTGGTTCCCAGATCTATGGGGCGCCTGGCAAATATCGCCTCACGCGCGAATTTCTCCACATCATAGTCCAGGGAATTCGCAAAGTTTTCGATAAAGGAGCCGCAGCCGCTGGAGCAGGCTTCATTTAAGAGCACCGAATCAACGGACCTGTTTTTTATCTTTATGCACTTCATGTCCTGGCCGCCGATATCCAGAATGCAGTCCACCTCTGGATCAAAGAAGGATGCCGCATAATAGTGGGCAACGGTCTCAACCTCGCCTTCGTCGAGCTTGAATGCCGACTTCATAAGGGCTTCGCCATAGCCTGTGGAGCAGGCACCGGCTATCCTCACGTCCTTTGGCTTCAGTTCATATATCTCCTTAATGGAGCGTATGGCGGTCTTTAAGGGAGATGCATTGTTATTCGAATAGAAGGAATAGAGAAGCTTCCCGTCCTCACTTATAAGAGCGGTCTTCGTAGTCGTGGAGCCCGCATCTATTCCGAGATAGGCCTCTCCCCTGTATGAGGAAAGATCTCTGGTCTCCACATGGGCTTTTGAATGACGCTTCTCAAAGTCCTTGTACTCTTTTTCATCCTTAAACAGAGGCTCCATTCTGGGAACCT
>CADCQV010000287.1 GCA_902803625.1 uncultured Lachnospiraceae bacterium | reverse complement strand
TCCATTATCTTGTTACAGAGTATGGATGTGAGAATCTGAAGGGCACTACCATGTGGGAGAGAGCCGAGAAGATCATAGGACTGGCACACCCTGATTTCAGGGACGAGCTTATTGCTGCTGCGGAAAAGATGAATATCTGGAAACGCAGCAACAAGAGGTAAAATCTGGCAAAATCTATTGCACAGAGTCTTTTCTTATGCTATATTATACGGCGTGTGATTTTTTCACACGCTGTATTTCTATTAATCAGACAGACTGACTTATGGCCGGTGTTCTTTTTGTATAAAAGAATTGCCCATAAGGATGAGGGCTGTCGAAGATGCGGGTGGACCCGCTTAACCAAAGGAGGAAAAAATGAGCGTTATTTCAATGAAGCAGCTTCTGGAAGCCGGCGTGCATTTCGGACACCAGACCAGGAGATGGAACCCCAAGATGGCAAAGTACATCTATACCGAGAGAAACGGGATCTATATCATAGATCTTCAGAAGTCCGTAGGTAAGGTGGATGAGGCTTACAATGCCATAGGCGATATCGTTGCCGACGGCGGCACCGTGCTTTTCGTGGGAACGAAGAAGCAGGCTATGGATGCCGTAAAGGACGAGGCAACACGCTGCGGAATGTACTATGTCAATGAGAGATGGCTCGGCGGTATGCTTACGAACTTCAAGACCATCCAGTCCAGGATAAAGAGATTAAAAGAGATCGAGCAGATGAGCCAGGACGGAACCTTTGATGTTCTTCCGAAGAAGGAGGTTGCACTTCTGCAGAAGGAGTGGGACAAGCTGGAGAGAAATCTCGGCGGCATCAAGGAGATGAGAAAGGTTCCCGACTGCATCTTTGTCGTTGATCCGAAGAAGGAGCATATCTGTGTTCAGGAAGCCCATTCACTGGGTATCACCCTTGTGGGTATCTGTGACACGAACTGTGATCCGGACGAGCTTGATTATGTGATTCCCGGAAATGATGATGCCATAAGAGCAGTCAAGCTTATCGTTTCAAAGATGGCTGACGCCGTTATAGAGGCAAACCAGGGTGAGGAAGCTGCAGAAACCCCGGAGGAAGCGGAATCTGCCGAGGCTGATGCAGAAGAGACAGTGGATAGTGAAGCTTGAGGTAACTATTCGGAACAGTCACTTGCGGAACCGCAAGTGAGGTATGAAAATCAGGCTTAAAATATATAAGGAGTTAATACAGATGGCTATTACAGCAAAACAGGTTAAAGACTTAAGAGAGATGACCGGCGCAGGTATGATGGACTGCAAGAAGGCTCTCAATGAGACAGACGGAGATATGGACAAGGCTGTGGAGTTCCTTCGTGAAAAGGGACTTGCAGGAGCACAGAAGAAAGCAGGACGTACCGCTGTTGAGGGTCTTTCTGTTACCGCAGTATCGGATGATGGAAAGAAGGCAGCTGTAGTTGAGGTAAACTGTGAAACCGACTTTGCCGCAGGCTCGGATCCTTTTAAGGATTTTGTGAACGGTGTTGCAACGCAGGTACTTGATTCTTCCGCAGCTGATGTTGATCAGCTTCTTAATGAGAAATGGATCAAGGATCCTTCGGAAACAGTTGCTGAAGAGGTTGCTATCCAGATCGGCCAGAAGATCAGGGAAAATATAAAGATCCGTCGTTTTGCGAAATTAGAGGAACAGAACGGTTTCGTATCCGCATACGTTCATGCCGGAGGAAAGATCGGCGTTCTTGTGGATGTAGAGACGGACGTTGTCAATGATGCCGTTAAGGAGATGGGTAAGAACGTAGCTATGCAGGTGGCAGCTATGAATCCGCAGTACATCAGCCAGAATGATATCTCTGATGATGAGAAGTCCCATATAAGGAGTCTTACTGTTGACAGCGCATTAAATGATCCTGCTTCACTTCCCAAGCCTATCCTCAATAAGCTTATTGATAAGGCTGTAAGCGAAAAGCTCTGGAGCGATGAGGATATTGCCATTTATGAAGAGAAGAAGAGCAATATGAACTACCTCTTCAACTTCCTTTCAAAGGAAGCGGCTGCAAAGCTTGCCGAGCTCGCACTTGCGGCAAAGGCCGAGATCTCGGAGGAAAAGGTTTTTGCAGGGCTTGTCCAGGGACGTGTTTCAAAGCAGTACAAGGATATCTGCCTCGCAGACCAGATATATGTGAAGGCTGAGGACGGAAAGCAGTCTGTTCAGAAGTATATCGATGAGGTCGGAAAGGCTAATGGTGCAAAGATCAGTATCAAGGGAATAGTCCGCTTTGAGACCGGAGAAGGAATGGAAAAGGTAGAGGAAGATTACGCCGCTGAGGTTGCGAAGACCATGGCAGAGGCTTCCAGGTAATTCCTGCACGGATAACATAAAAGATAAACGATAAGCTCTCCGGAGAAAACGACCGGAGAGCTTTTGTTCACAGCTCCTATAGAACAGCCATCAGGCGGGAACGTCTGCGTTCGGCGCAGGTGATATATGAAAAACCGGGAATCTTTTGGGCTTAAGGATCGGGACAAGGGCATGAGTATTACAGGTTTTAATTTCGGAGCTGCTGTCTGCGAGGGCATAGTGGCATCCCTTATACTGGGTCTCATTTCAAAGAAAAGGCCGGAGTACAGACCTTTTGTTTATGCGGCTCTGCTTATTTGCGAGCTTTTGAGCACTGTATTCCGTTACAGCGGATATGAGAATTCAACCTTCTTTTTTGCACATCCCTATATTGCTTTTCTTATAACGGATATTTCCGATTATTCAACCTATGTCAGAGGTTTGAGACCGCTTAAAATAGCGGTCTTTGAAAAGCTGATCCTTTGGCCTCTTATAGTGATCCCCATATTTTCTGCATTTATTACGACCACGGGCTGGCTCATAAAGCTGTATGTATTTTAAAAAAAGGATTATCCGCTGACGGAGGGTATATTCTATTTGTAGGGAAAAGGGGAGCTGCTTTAAGTGGTAAATATCAGGGAAGAAGTCGAAAATAGAGAAAAAAGGCTATTAAGCCCTTATGCTGCGCTTTCTGTAAGATCAAAGGGAAGGATAAAGGAAGAGAGTGAGGATCTTCTTCGCCCGGTCTTCCAGAGAGACAGGGACAGGATCATTCACAGCAAAGCCTTCAGACGACTGAAGGACAAGACCCAGGTCTTTCTTACCCCGGAGGGGGATCACTACAGGACCAGACTTACCCATACGCTGGAGGTTGCACAGATCGCAAGGACCGTTTCCAGATCTTTGAATCTTAATGAGGATTTGACAGAGGCCATCGCACTCGCCCATGACCTCGGACATACTCCCTTCGGTCATGCGGGAGAAAGAGCACTAAACCGTGTCTGCCCCTTAGGCTTCAGGCATGCGGAGCAGTCTGTGAGAGTGGTCCAGCTTCTGGAAAGAGACGGACGGGGTTTGAATCTTACGTATGAGGTTCTGGACGGTATCAGAAACCACGGGATGCAGAGAAAGCCCGAAACCCTGGAGGGACAGGTGGTGAGGCTTTCCGACAAGATAGCGTATATGCATCAC
>CADCQV010000286.1 GCA_902803625.1 uncultured Lachnospiraceae bacterium | reverse complement strand
CTAAAGGGTCTTACCATAGTAGTGACCGGCACCTTGAAGAATTTCGGCAGAAAAGAAATACAGGAGGTCATAGAGAAAAACGGAGGCAAGGCCACCGGCTCCGTCAGCAAAAAAACCGATCTCCTTATCGCCGGAGAAGCTGCCGGCTCCAAGCTCACAAAAGCCCGGGAGCTCGGTATCAGGGTTATAAGTGAAGAAGAATTTATGGCAATGCTTTAATAGACAGTGATATTTCCTTTTCTCTTTCAGAGCTCTTAATACGCTCTTCTTCCCTTATTTCTTTTTCTCTTTCCCAGCTCTTCATATATCTGACATTTACTATAACAGGATAAACAGAGCAAACATGAAAAGCTTATAAAACTTTCTTTTTTAATATGTAAAACTCAGCCCCAGGCTCTAAAGACTGTTCAACGTACCTGTCTTTAATATATTGTCCAAATGGTGTTGATAAAAACATCGTAATATCCGGATAGTATCTTATATCCACATAAATATAATCTGGCAGCTCTCTTTTTCCTAAGGAATAATAATCAATCCACTGCCTTCCTGCATAAAGGGTACCGGCATACTGCGGAGCTGCCATTTCTCCATTATAATAGTAATTAAGCAAGGTATCACTTCCAACATTGATATATGTTATTCCAAACTGTGTGTTTTTCTGTAAATATTCCCTATATTTCTTCCATTCGGAAATCTGCCCGGGATATAAAAATATGTTTTTCGTGATACCCTCTTCCGATACAATCCGGTATTCAGTTACATTAGACGGGGTTGTACCGTTGACCCTTACAAAATAGGCTTTCGAAAAGATCAATTCAATAAGCATCATAAATATGAAAAGTGAAGCAAGTTTTGAAATCCCCGGTTTTGATATACTTAGCTTGTGTTCACCGATACTGATGATGAAGGAAATAATGGTGGGCTCAAGATACATGGCATTTTCCGCAAATCCCAGATTTGAACCGGCCAGGGCACCAAAATAAATAAAAAATCCCATGATTGTGAAACAGTAAAAAAGCGGAGGATCCTTTTTAAATGAAAAAGCAAGTATCACTGCCATTACCGCATAGATTATATATCTTTCAAGAAGACCGAAAGGTCCGCTCGGGCGTAATCCTGTGATATTCAGCATTATTATCAGAAGACAAGTAAGTACAATATAAATATATACAATGGTTATTGGAGGAAAGTGATTTATTTTACGCAGCGGAAGATAAAGCAGAAAGGAACATAATATCAAAGCGGTTGAACGGAAAAACAGTTTGAAGAGTGAGTCCCTGTTTGAAAAAGCGCTGAAGAATTTAGAGTGGTCATCTCCTTTAAGAAGACCTGACACGTTTATAATAAAATCATTAATGGTCATGTGGGTCAGTATGTAGTACATGAATAACAGAAACAACAGAAAACAGCAGCCCCAGAAGATTAGATTGTATTTTAAACGGATCTTCACGGAAGGGTTGATCCTGAAAAAAAGAAGATATAATAGATAGGGTAAGGATATCAGCATAGTAGGATAAACAAATACTGCGAGTCCGTATGAAAGACCTGCCATACCTACCATTATTTCTTTATTTCCATCACTTTGAAACGAATCAAAAAGAAGTAGCGAAGTAAGAATAATAAAGATCATGGCATTAAAACCATATTCAAGATTCTGGGTAGCTCTCGGAAGGAGGTTTGCTATTACTATCGCTGCAAAAAAAGCTGATTCACGGGAATAGTGTTTGCTGAATATCCTGTATGACAGGTAAGCCACCAGACACTGCACTATAGAAGAGATGATCCTTAGATACACCATAAGACCATCCAAGGAATGGGTAAGGTCAAGATAAATCCTTATAAAAAATGCAGGAATAACAGCATTTGTAACATACACATCCCAGCTGTCAAGAAACAGTGTTTTTCCTTCAGCCACCCGTGAAGCAAGGTAAATGATAAATACCTCATCATTATCAAGACCAACGCAGATCTTTAATCCCATAGCTAACAATGAAAGAATTATGAGTACTGCTGCTAATAATACTTTATATTTTTCTTTGTTGGTAGAAAGTGTCATATTTGTCGAACCAAGGAATATTATAGTTATTTATGACTAAATAAAACCCAGAAACTGCTGATAGCAAGCACTTTTCAGCGTATTTCCGGGGTTCTTCCAAAAGTGGACCATAGGGGGATCGAACCCCTGACCTCCAGATTGCGAACCTGGCGCTCTCCCAGCTGAGCTAATAGCCCGTGGCTGTATCCCATATTTCAGGGATTCAGCTTCTTAAATCTTTCTGCCTCCGCGGCATTTTTCTCCTTACTGAAGTAGGTATGCCTCTCCTTCCCCTGAAGAAGCCTTGAAATATTCCCTCTGTGCTGGAACCAGGCAAGGGCTCCGAGAAGGAACAGCAAAATATACAGCTCATATCTGACCTGTGGTGCAAGGGCTGCATAACGGTTTCCCTTAAATATAATGTTCTCTCCAAGCAGCACCATCTCGATAAAAAATGCAAGCCATACCATGATGGAGCCAAGAGAAACATAATGGGTCGTAAGGAATAGCCCGAAAAAAACGACACATCCCGCAACAAACAGGAAGGGATCCAGATATCCGATAATGAGACCTGCGGTAGCTGCTATACCCTTTCCACCCTTAAATCCCATATGAAAAGGAAAGTCATGGCCTAATATGGATCCCGCGCCGGCATAGGTCATATAAAGTAAAGCAAATCCGGTATCATTTCTCCCAAAGAGAAACCAGGAGATCAGCATAGCCGCCAGGGTCTTCAAAATATCACAAACAAGGGTCAGGACACCTGCCTTTACTCCAAAGGTGCGGAGCATATTGGTTGTTCCGGCATTACCGCTGCCTACGGATCTGATATCAAGACCCTGCTTTGTCCCCAGTATATATCCCGACTGTATAGTGCCGAGGAAATATCCGATAATAAGACTGACTAACCTCGCTGCAATATTCATTCCCCTTATAAATCTCCTACTGTATATTAGTCATTTCCCGAAATACGCGTCGCTGCGTTCAGAATGACAGGTGTTCATCTTTCCTTTATTATAAACCTTAGAGGCGTTCCGGTAAATCCAAAAGCGTTCCTTATCTGATTTTCCATATATCTCACATATGAAAAATGCATAAGCTCCTTATCGTTAACAAAGATCACAAAGGTGGGCGGTCCCACGGAAACCTCGGTCATATAGAAAAGCTTCAGTCTCTTTCCCTTATCCGCCGGAGGCTGCTGCAGTGTGACGGCCTCGGTCATGATCTCATTAAGGACACCGGTCTGTATCCTTAAGGTAGCGTTTTCTATCACTCTGTCGATTATATCATATAATTTGAAAAGTCTCTGCCCTGTTTTTGCAGAAATAAAAATAATCTCCGCATAGGGCATAAAAGAAAGGACATTCCTTATCTTTTTCGTATACTCATTGACAGTCTTATTGTCCTTATCAATGCTGTCCCACTTATTGACAGCGATAATACAGCCCTTCCCCCGGTCGTGGGCGATGCCCGCGATCTTCGCATCCTGCTCGGTCACACCTTCATTGGCATCAATAACGATAATGACCAGATCCGATCTTTCAACCGCGCTTACGGTACGGAGGATCATGAAATGCTCCAGCTCCTCCTTAACCTTATTTTTCCGCCTGAGTCCCGCTGTATCGATAAATACATATTCCTTTCCGTTATGCTTAACGGGTGTATCTATGGCGTCTCTGGTGGTACCGGCGATGTCGGAAACTATAACCCGGTTTTCCCCGAGAAGTCTGTTGATAATAGAGGACTTCCCGACATTCGGCTTACCCACAATGGCTATCCGTGGCCGGCTGTCATCATCCTCATTATCCGCCTTATCCGGAAAGTGCTTCACGACCTCATCCATAAGATCTCCGAGACCCTTTTTCTGTCCGGCTGAAATGGCGATCGGATCTCCCATTCCGAGATTATAGAACTCATAGACATCCATCTCGGACTTTTCAAAGCTGTCAACCTTATTAACAGCAAGAACCACATTCTTTCCGGAACGCCTTAAGATATCGGCAACCTTAGAATCCGCGTCAGTCAGACCCGATTTTACATCAGTAATAAAAACAATGACATCAGCGGTATCAATGGCGATCTCAGCCTGATCCCTGATCTCGGACAGCATATTGTCCTTGCTGTCAGGCTCAATACCACCGGTATCGATCACGGTAAAATCCCGGTCAAGCCAGCTCACATCCGCATAAATACGGTCTCTGGTGATCCCCGGGGTATCCTTAACTATAGAAATACGTTCACCGGCAAGAACATTGAATAATGTGGACTTTCCCACATTCGGTCTGCCAACCAGCGCAACAATCGGTTTACTCATTTTTCCTTTTCCCCAAAATCAAATGTAAATATCACTCCGAGCATCTTTGTCATTCTGAGCATCTTTGTCATTCTGAGCGAAGCGAAGAATCTTCCCAATCCGGATGAAATATCCTTAAATGTTACTTCGCATCTCGTCTCCCGGGGGCGGCATCCCGCATCTTCGATTTGGGATATGCGTCGCATCCGCTCCTCAGTATGTCATTACAATCTTCCTTATAAAATCCTCTCCGTCGGTCCTGATTATCCGTACCGGCACCCCAAGTGCCTCTGAAATATCGCCAATACTCATATCATCAAGCAGTATGTCCGTATCAGCTCTTAAAAGATTCTCCGGAAGGAAAAGCACCTCACCAAGCTCCTTCCCCTTAAGCTCCCGTACAATATCCTGACCGGTCAGAAGACCGCTGACTGTGATCCTCTCTCCGAAAAAACGGTTCTTAACGGGATAATAATGAACCCTGATACCCGGAAAAAGCCCTGACAGCTTATTAAGACACTCCCTAATGTACTCACTCATAAGAAGCCCCCCGCATAAGGACAGTTCCCGTACCGTATCCTGCGGCGGATAATCCTCCGGATGCTCCCTTAGATCAACAAGGCATTCCTCAAATTCATCAAGGAAGGAGCGGATCATACCCACGCCGTTTTCGTACTGAAGATATCCGTCATAGCTCTCCGCCGGAGGGATCTCCATATCTGCCATAATATAGAACTCATCCCCTGCATGGACAAAGTGGGTTCCGAACTTCGAAAAAAGCTTATCCTGCCAGGAATGAATAAGAAAAAGAACCTTCCTTGCATCCTCCCTGTCAAAACCCTCCAGGGGGAAAAGCCCCTCCCTGTACTTTGTGAGCCCCACCGGCACAACGGAAACGCTTTTAAGATGAGGAATATATTTTGACAGCTCCCGTATGGAAAAGTCAAGCTCCTTACCGTCATTTAAGCCCTTGCAGAGAACGATCTGTCCGTTCATCTCAATCCCGGCTTCAAAGAGCCTGTCAGCCTTCTTCAAAGCCTCCCCGGCAAAACGGTTATTAAGCATCCTGCAGCGAAGAGCCGGATTCATAGCCTGAAAAGAAATATTGATGGGGCTTAAGCGGTAGCGGATGATCCTGTCGATATCCTTATCCGACATATTGGTAAGCGTCACATAGTTTCCCTGTAAAAAAGAAAGCCTGGAATCATCATCCTTAAAGTAGAGGCTCTCCCTCATACCCGGGGGCATCTGATCTATAAAGCAGAAAACACATTTATTTCTGCAGGAACGGTACTCATCCATAAGACCGTTCTCGAATTCGATGCCGAGGTCCTCATCCTCGTCCTTATCGATCTCAAGCTCCCACTCCTCGCCGTTACATTTCCGGATAATAACCGTCAGGAAGGAATCCTCTGTCAGAAACTGATAATCAAAGATATCCTCAATCTCCTGCCCGTTTATGCTGATAAGCTCATCACCGGGCACGATCTCCATCTCTTCCGCAATACTGCCCTCAATGACCCTATGGATTATGTGCTGCTTATTCATTACGCCCTTATCCACTCTCCAAAATCACTAAATACCCGGGCCGCTCCCTCCGCTCTGCCATACTCTCCATACGGAATGTGCAATTCAGATCGATAGCGAGCGACTGCAGTTTTGCGCCCGGATATCCACACGGCAGTACAGTCAGATCAATAATGAGCGACTGCAGTTTTGCGCCCGGATATCCACACGGCGGCTGCAAGTCAGATCGATAGCGAGCGACTGCAGTTTTGCGCCGAAATGCGGCGGCACGAGCCGAAAGCGCTCTTTTTGAGGCGGAGTGCCGTCCGAATATTTCGGTGCAAAACAAAGGTAGAGAGCGTGATCTGACATGCAGCTGCCGTGTGGATATCCGAGCCAACCTAAGCAGCTGCCGTGTGGATATCCGAGCCAACCTAAGCAGCTGCCGTGTGGATATCCGGGCCAAACCTTGCAGCCGCCGTGTGGATATCCGGTACAAAACAAAGGCAGACTACCGGCTGATCCTGCGTTTACCGGTAAAGTTTCCTTTAGCCTCAATAGTGAGATCCTTATCAGTCCCGGAAACACTGAAGTCTTTCTTCTTTAATCTGATCTTCTTTCCCGACAAGATACAGGATACCTTCTTAACCCTGCCCCTTTTATCGAACTTAACATCAAGCTTGATATCAGGATCAGAAATGTCAGCAGGAACAATCGAAAAAGCAAAAGGAGCAGATTTAAGGAGTCTGTTCAAACTCTTAAACTCCTTACCCTTTAGCTTCAGGGTCATTTGGGCCTGTCCGGCATCCCTGCCCTTTTTAATCTTTGCCTTGATTTTAGACGGCTGCACGGGATTTCCCTGACTGTCGGTAATACTAAGGGTCACATCCTCGGCTCTCCTCTTGGTATTCTTCCCTGAACCCCCTAAGATGACAGGATAATGCTTTCTCCCGTTATAAGACACGGAATTAAGCCACTTAAAGGTATAGCCTCCGATCTCGGCTACAGAGAAAACATTTGCAGCGGATTGTACAGCTGTTTCAGACTTTGTTTCAGCTTCCTCTTCTTCTTCCTCTTCCTCCTTTTCCTTGTCGCTGTCAAGGAAGACATATTCCTTTTCATATTGACCCACACTGTAGTCAAAGCTGCTTACCTCACTGTCATTATATCCGTAAAGTGTGGAGTAAGCTTTTATTGTCAGGGACTGACCGATAAGAATGGGAATCCCCTCATATTTCTTTCTTTCGCTGTTAGCTTTGTCAGTGGGGTCGCTGCCATCCAGTGTGAAATATATTTCAGCCCTTCTCCCTGTATCACCGTTATCCGTATCAGGGGTAATGACATCCTTAAAGGCTGCCGAAACATTCTGCTTAACCTCTCCCGGTTCTGCCGAATCCTCCGAAAGGGAAGGCGCATCAAGAGTAAGCTTTTCCGTAACGTTTCCCTTCCAGGGTCCCGTCTTCTTTGCAGCCCCGAAACCGATGCCGGAATAGCTTAGGACTCCGTCGTCAATTTCAAGGAAAACCTCATCTCCCACGCTTAATGGTGAGGCTGTCTTTAGAATAACATTTCTTGCGTATTCGTCCCGTTCGCTGTCAATAATATTATCCGGCTCCTTCTCCTTATCGGGAAGCTCAATACTAAAGGGAATATCTTCTCCCTTTTCATCACCTTTCCTAAGGACAAAGGCATTATCCTTCATCAGTCCGTCAGTATCGCTAATATCCATATATTTATCAAAGGTCACGTATATTCCGTCAGTCAGGAAATTAATGGCCTCGATCTCAGGAGCTTCATAGCTCAATAAAGGAATATTGACATCGATCTGAGGAGGTGGAACAGGAAGCCAGTTATAATTTGTCCCCTTATCCACTGCTGCCTTGTCATTATTGCTGTTTCCGGGAAGAAAGCCGTCCGCTTCGGCAGTCACAAACCATTGTCCTAAGGGCACCATCCACGCATAACGTCCGTCTTTACCGGTAGTAAGCACATTTTTCTCCGGCGTGATCTCCCTCTGATCTGCAGTTATCAGATAGTCGCTTGAAAGATCGGATGAGCCATTCTTAAAAAGTTTAACGGAAGATCCGTCTACCGGATTGGATTTCACACCGGCATAGACCACTCCGGAGGGATCATATATTGGCGCATAGGTAGAGGAATCAAGACCGGATGAATTTCTGATATTATTACCGGATCCAATGCGCAGATCCTTCTTCTTTTTCTTGTAACCACAGGACTCGTCTTCCCTCTCCTCCGCTTCTCTTTCCACGCTGTCAGCTATCCATTCTTCAAGCATCCACCTGTGTTCGTCAAGAGACATAGACTGGCTCAGGCTTACCAGGGATGCAAGGGATGTTTCGATAATGACAAGAGCGCTTGCAAGGACAAGAGGTCCTGCAATTCTGGCAAGCATTGCCTTAGCGGCCTTCCCGGCAGCGGTTCTTGTCATTTTCCTTGCAGCGGTTTTCCGTATATAACCCGCCAGGGCTTCCTTAGTTGTCTTATTGATGCCAAAGGTAGAGCCAAGAGTGAAGACTGTGTTAAAGCCGCCATGCACCAATGTCCAGAACATGGCGTCATTGGTCTCCTGATGGAAGGAATCCAGATCCCGGAGAATGCTCTGCTGTGTTTGTGCCCTCATCGCCTTGAAGCAGGGGGTTTTGGTAAGGCTCTCCACTTCATAGAAATTATCCGCAAGTGCCTTCATTCCCGTAATGGTGGAAATTGTAGTGCATCCCGCAGCCAGAATTCCCGAAGCAGCGTTGACAGCACTCCAGAATCTCCCGGCACTTCCGATCTTATTCTCACCGATCTTCATAGCACCGTGGATGCCGTCTACAAGGGCATTTGATACCAGAAGATTAAGTCCTGAGGAAAGGTTCGCGATATCGCCTGATCCGGCCGCGTCTGCGGAACCGGACTGATATATCGGCGAATCGAGGAAATAGCTCACAAGATCCATAGAGCATCCCACCCTCACGCCAAGGATCTGGGCATATGAGCCCCTGTGGGGTCTTTCCGAGGAACCGGCTTTTCCGCTTGCAGCGGTGACAGTACCTGTCGGAGCTATGCCTATGATATCCGCATCCTCGCCATAGTCCCATTCCTCCGTAATTATCCCGTTATCATCAACATGGCGCGCACGCGTAAGCTGCACCTCGGCCATAACAGAGGATCCGTCATCTTTTTCCGAAATATAGAAGCAGGTGGTCTGTTCGAGTATCACATTTCCATCTTTATCGGTCACCACATTTGTTTCAGGGGACATAAAGCAGCCGCTTCCCGGCTTTATCTTCAAGCTGCTGTCATCCCCTTTCCAATCCGCAACCTCTGAAGAAGGTGATACGGAATTATCAAAATCCGTGGAAATAAAGGATCTTAGTTCGCTTTCATATCTCTCCCTGTCAAGGGTAATGGCAAGGCTTGTAACTGCAAGACCCGTCTGTGAGCCCTCTACAGTGATATTGTCCAGTAATTTAGCGAGATCCGGAGCCTTGCTGTCATCACCTTCGGTATGTGTCCACTCCGGAACCTTACTATCATCAACCTTTCCGGTATCGGGATCAATATAGTAACATCCGCCATCCAGAAGCTCTTCCTCAAGAGCGTCAGCCATTTCTTCATAGATCCCGGGATTGTCAACTATATCATCATACAACTTATTCTCGTCATTAAATGCCAGGGCATATTCCTCAGCATCAACCCTTTCTTCGCTAATGTCGATAAGATCAAGCTTATCCTCCGGCATATCTTCTTCGCTGCAGAGCTTATAGATATCTGTCTTCTCCATCACACCCCCGGTAAAGGGTCTCCTCGGGGCACTGAGATCGGGACCGCTCTCAACGTTCACATCATCTCTCTTAACCGCATAATCCACCTGAGTCTGTATTACTGCAGAGCCTATCCTCTGTTTATCGGAAACATAAACCCCTTCAGACTCTTTCCTTCCGGGAAGCCTGAGAGACTGTCCGTTTTGCATCTTGACAGAAAAGACAATAGGAGCATCCTCTCCCAGCACGGAACTTCCAAAATCGGGATCCAGAAATTCATCATTTTCAAATTCGGCTCTTACCCTGTAATATACTGCCGTATGCGGTCCCCAGTCGTATTTACGCCCTGACATAAGGGAATCATAAAGCCTGCCTTCGCTGTCATAGAGATCAAGGTAGTGGGCTTTCAGGGTCGGAGTATCCCCCACTCCTATCACTACCTCACCTGTAACCGTATCCATCCACTCCAGCTTATCCTCATCATTCGGTCCGGCTTTAGCACTGATCCTATGGGCAGCCTGCCCTGCAACAAAGCTGTCAGGGAGATTAAGTGTAACAACCCTGTCCTTTATCCCGCGGCAGTTCCTTTCGGAATAGACCATTTCATCCCCGTCAAAAACAGCAACTGTGTAGGGTTCTGTTCTATTTCCCGATTCGTCTACAGGAGGGGCGGATATGAGTCTTGCGCTTATGACATTCGAACCGGCGCTTTCCGGGAGCTGCAACACTAGACCCGGAGAAGCCACCTCAACCTCCCCCACAAGCTGATTTTCATATATGCCTGAAGAATTACTTCCCTTATCGATATTTATATTGGCCCAGACTGTGATGTCAAGGTTCTCTGACCCGACTCTCGGAGATGCATAAAGAGTGTACTGACAGGGGAGACTGACTGAGGGCTCAATTCTTATGTAACCGGAAGGAGTTCCTGCTCCCTCATAACGTATCCCGTTTATTGTCAGGCACTGAACAGGCGTATTCGTTTCCACATAAATCCCCTTAAGCTTTCCGGCATAGCCCTCATCAAGAGCGATGGTTCCCGTAACCGGAACTAATTCATTTGCCGTAAACTGTGCCGGAGCGGACGCACTGGATCTTGGCTTCGTAATGTACAGCTGTTCGGAGATCCTGCTTAGATCATAGGATGCATCCGGAAGTGCCGTTGCGGCTCCGCTTTCAATTTTAATATCCTCATATTTCTGCAGCGCGTTTTCTGAGCCATAGTCCCGGTTAAACTGATCCCAGTCTTCTATAAAGGGATGCATTTCCGTGGAAATCACTGCTATATCATAGGTTCCGGAGTCCCCGGGGCTGAAAAATGAAAGATCTCTGGTGCTTAGTCCATGGACGGTCTCTTCCCCCGTGCTTCCGATATAGCTCCCTGTGCTATGGTCAAACCATAAAGATGTCAGCCTTATATTTACGGGAGAAGTATTCCTGATCTTCTGGACTATGCCTCCCTTAACGGGGAACATGATATCGGCAGTTCCCCTAAGGAACTCATTAACCTCCACATCCTGGCTTCCCTCATTAATGACACCGGAGCCGGGCCAGGACAGCTTCACGGTCCGCTTTGCATCCCCCTCTGCACCGGATGCAAGATTTTGAAGAATATCGGCGTAATATGAATTCCATATCCTGAATCTGATATTTTTTTCCGTATTATCTACGAAAATAAAGTGCCCTACCCCAAGATCTCTGCCCGAAGCATAGGCGACTACATTCGTACTCCCGCCCGGAAGCGACTTTATGTATCGTACGGTGTCACTGTCCTTCTGATCCTTATAAAAGGAAACCCTGAGATCAAGACATGCGGAGGTATCGCCGGGATTAACGTAGATCCTATGATCAGCATCGATGTCGTCAGCTTTGATCACTTCATTTCTGTAGGAAAGAGGTGTGCTCAGATAGACGTCTGCCCCCGGATAAACACTCACGGAAAAGCTGCCGTCATCATCTGTAACGGTACTGCCTTCTTTCTTTCCGCCGGGAAGGGACTGGTAATATGAAAGCTTTATGTTTTTAACTTCCTCGTCCCCGCTAAGGGCATATAATACTCTGCCGGAAAGAGTTTCGGAAGCCACATAATCCGGGATAGTAAATGTAAGCGACTCCGGATCCGGAACCGCAGTATATGTACGGCCACCACCTCCTTCAATTTCGAAGCCACCGAAAAAGCTGTTGTCATACTTTCTGCAGAGACCGCTAAAGGCGTTAAGCTCAACTTCAAAGCTCTGACCGACCCTTACCACTGCTCCGGGGGAAAGCTCTCTCTCTTTATCTTCGGAAATAAATGTCACGCTTATGTCACGGTCTGCCGTGACGGTCATTTTCTCCCCGTTTTGATCAAGCAGAATGAACTTATCGGGAAGGCTGGTCAAGGATACCTCAGGGGAAGCAGCGCTAAGCTCAACGCTCTCACCCCACTCCACCTTCTTCTCTTCGGTAGATCCCGCAATTTCCACAGCCTCCGCTTCTCCGTCAACATTAGCCATGAGCCGAACATTACTGAATACGGAATCCATATCCCCGCCGTAAAGCCTTACCGGGACTACCATGGCTTCATTTGCGCTAAGGGTAGCACCGTTCTTTTCTTCCCCCAGCCTTCCGCTCCAGAACCAGCTGTTTTCTTCCGTTCCGTTTTTTGTGGTAAAGTCTGCCTGCAGCCAGCAGGAAATACCCTTTGATGAATCTATGATGTTTTTCGGTATGAGTATCCTGGAATAATCCCCTCTTACCGCAAGCGTTAATGTTTTAGTCTGGTTAATGGAGGCATCGATTTTATAGGAAGCCTTGAAGGTAAGCTCATATGTCCTTCCGGTACCGGGTACGGCCTTTCCGGAAAGAACACCGGTAGAAGTGTCAAAAACGAACCCCTCCGGAAGATCCCCTTCCACTATCTCCCAGTCGGCCTCCAGGCTGGACTTAAGAGTATAGGAATAGTCTTTACCAAGATATGCTTCCGGAAGCTTATTGGTGGTTATACTGAAAGCTGATTTCGGTGTTACGGTAAAATCTATCACCCCGAAGGCCTTTTCCTCATTTCCGGATTCTGTTGCAATTACGCTTATATGATAGATCCGGTCCCCGCTGTCATTATCAATGCTGTCTTTCAGCTTAAGCTCACCGCTCATCGTACCGGAAGGATCAAGGGTAAGGCCGATATCACTGAAGCGTGTATTTGTTGAAGGTGATTCCTCCCAGGTTATATCGCCACTTTTTGCGGGAACGGCAGAAAGGGATGCATTAAATGACTGTCCCTCCATACCTGAAAAAGAAGTACTCTGTATTACAGGGGCAGTTCCACCGGAAGCAGTTACGGTCAGCACATCGTCACCCACAGTGCTGAAGACCGTCTGTCCGCCGGAAGCACCTGAAACGAGCTCCCCATTCAGGGTTACAAGTATATAATATTCACCGGCCGGAACAGGAGACGTTCCGTTCAGAGCCTTTGAAAAATCAATATTAGTAAACTCAAGTTCGCTGCTATAATCTGCTTTGATTCCCGCCTTCGACATATTGGAAAGCTCTGCGGAGGATGCAGTGGAATCTGCAAGAGGGATCCTCACGGAACCATCTTTAGATACAAGGAAAATGCTTTTCAGATGATGGTTTCCCGTTCCGGCCTTATCGGCACTGAATTCCGTCTTATCCTGATCAAGGCCCAAAGAGCTTAGGGACGGATCAAAGCTTCCGAGGTACAGATCAACAATTTCACTGCCATTTACATTTTTACCATCTCTGTATTCACTGTTCCCGAAAACGCTGTGAAGCCCTATCGTTCCGTCATGTGAGGGTGCACTCTTAAGTACCTCCTCGGAATCAGGAGGAACCCTGTCTATGTTCTCAGCATATACTCCCTGTGGCAGCATTGCTGTAAGAAGTGTAACGGAAAGCAGAACAGAGATCAGCTTTCTCAGGTTTCCGAATCTGTTATTCTTCCTCATAAATACAAACACCTCCTCATTCAAACGACTCTCTAAGTTTCAAAAAACAGCCTGCATATCCTTATCATCCCGGGCGCAGGAAACACATATCTGACACTGAAGATATGAGATACCGCCACGATATGGAAGATTCTTACTGTTGCTTCGCAACTCCTCGCCGGGGGGCATCCCACATCTGCGATGTGGGATAAACCTCGCCGGGGAGGCATCCCACATCTGCGATGTGGGATATGCATCGCTTCGCTCAGAATGACACTAACCGAACGTCATTGGCATCCTACCCACGGATATCCATACGGCAGCTGCAAGGCAGATCGATAGCGAGCTACTGCAGTTTTGCGCCCGAATATCCACACGGCAGTACAGTCAGATCAATAATGAGCTACTGCAGTTTTGCGCCCGGATATCCACACGGCAGTACAGTCAGATCAATAATGAGCTACTGCAGTTTTACACCCGGATATCCACACGGCGGCTGCAAGGCAGATCGATAGCGAACGACTGCAGTTTTGCGCCCGGATCTCCACACGGCGGCTGCAATTCAGATCGATAGCGAGCGACTGCAGTTTTGCGCCGAAATGCGGCGACCCGCAGCGAGAACGCTTTTTTCGAGCTGAAGGGTCGTCCGGATATTTCGGTGCAAAACAAAGGTAGAGAGCGTGATCTGACATGCAGCCGCCGTGTGGATATCCGGGCCAAACAAACAACTTCCCTACTCCACAACCTCCCCGTCCTTCCAGATACGGTCGAGGTCGTAAAACGCCCTGCTTTCTTTATCGAAGATATGCACGATCACATCCCCGTAATCCATAAGGATCCAGCTGCTGTCCCTGTTTCCCTCGGTATTCTTATGTGTGGCTCCGGCCTTAAAAAGAGCTTCACCCACAGCCTCCTCCATGGCATCAAGCTGGTTCGGGTTATTACCGGTAGCAATGACAAAAAAATCCGCAAAATCGGATATCTTAGAAATATTGATTATTTTGACATCCTCACCCTTTTTATTTTCAAGGGCTGCAGCGGCAGCCTTCGCAAAATCAAGATTTAGCATAGTAGTCATAGGTCTCCTTTGTGGCGGGATCGACAGGTCTCGATCCCTTAGACAGATAGTCCAGGGTATCGATAAGGATCTTTTTCACGGCCTTATCGATATCTGTAAATGCGAGTTCTCTTATGTCCTTAAGGTTCGGTGCCTCATTCCGGTTAAGCTCGATGTAGTCCGCAGTGAAAATGATCTTCTCGGTAAGGCTCATTCCGGGACGCCCTGTGGTATGGTATCTGACTGCGTTAATGATCTCCTTATCCTTTATACCGAAATCATGCTCCGCCATATAGGCTCCGAGCTTGGCATGCAGTAAATAAGGTGCCTTCTTCTCCACATCATTAAGGGGAAGCTTAAACTTTTTGCAAAGCGCGTACTTTTCGTCATTGGATATGTTTTTTGCACAGTCGTGAAGGAGCCCCGCGGTAAATAATCTCTCCGGATCCTCCCGGTAGCGCATTGCAAGGGAAGCTGCGGTATAGGCAACACCCAAGGTATGCTGGTATCTCTCATTATCCAGCATCTTTTTTATCTTCTTTTTAATGGATCTGTTAATACTGTTCATACAGGTGGTTATCCATAATGTACTTCCGTACCTCCTCCGGAAGATAGTACCTTACGGAGCGGCTTTTATTTATGAGCTCACGTATCATAGAGGATGAGATATCGATATTGGTCGTATGCAGTACCTCTATTTTAGCATCAAAATGCTCTTTATAAAAATCAATATCCCGATAAAGAACATCCGGGCTTTCATTATTTCTGACCGAGGTGATAACAGTGCAGCCGGAAAAGATCCGCTCAGGGGTCACCCAGTTCTTCATCTCATGCAGTGCATCCGCCCCTGTGATAAAGAAAAGAGCATCATCAGGAAACGTGGAATTAAGCTCCTCTATGGTATCCGCGGTGTAGGTATTGCCGCCCCGCCTTATCTCCATATCGGATACGGAAAAGAAAGGATTATCGGAAACCGCAAGGCGAACCATTTCAAGCCTGACAGCCGCCTCAGGCATCTTCATATCCTTTTTAAGGTAAGAATTGCCGCTTGGCATGATGATCATCCGGTCAAGGGCAAATTCGGATAAAGCCTGCTCAGCTATGATCAGGTGCCCGAAATGTATGGGATTAAAGGTTCCGCCAAGAATTCCGATCTTCTTCATATCTTTGTACTCATTAAAATTTGTAGCCTGGCCGGAAAAAGCTCCTTCGCTTCCCCTCGCCGGGGTGGCATCCCGTATCTCCGATACGGGATAAGGCTCAGGATGACAGAATAATGTATTCAGGATTACAGTCTAATTCTCATAATAATCAAACTGGAAGCCGTAGATCTTTACCGTGTCGCCTTCATTGATGCCAAGTTCCTTCAGCCGGTCAAGTGCCCCGATATCCCGCATGAAATTCTGGAAGAACATAAAGCCCTTTTCGGAATCGAGATTCGTATAGCCCAGCATCTTTTCGATACGGGGGCCTTCGATCACAAAATAATTCTCCTTTTCGTCAAAGGTAACCGTAAAGGGAAGCTCCTCCGCAATATGCTCCATAGGGTCATACTCGGCCTCATATACGGCGACATTCCTGTCTGTCTTTGAAAGCATCTCCTTAACGGCATACAGGAGTTCTTCAACACCCTGACGGGTAGCAGCGGAAATGGGAATAACCCTTATGCCCTTGGGAGCGAATTCGTTTTTAATGCGTTCAACCGGATCCTCTTCACCCTCTGAGGTCTGTATAACATCCGTCTTATTGGCAGCAATTATCTGCGGCTTAAGTGAGAGATCCACATTAAAGGAGGCGAGCTCCTTATTAATGGCATAAATATCATCAACAGGATCCCGTCCCTCGGTTCCTGCAGCATCAACCATATGAATGAGAACGTGGCAGCGCTCGATATGCCGTAAGAATTCATGCCCTAAGCCCACGCCCTCTGAAGCACCCTCAATAAGCCCGGGAATATCCGCAAGCACAAAGCCTCCCTCACCGTCCTTGAGATCAACTACTCCAAGGAAGGGATGGAGTGTGGTAAAGGGATAGTCCGCTATCTCAGGCTTAGCGTTTGTAACTGCCCTTATCAGTGTGGACTTGCCCGCATTGGGGAAGCCGACGAGGCCCACGTCAGCGATACTCTTCAGTTCCAGCACAACCTCCGCTTCAACACCGTCCTGTCCCGGCTTCGCGTATTTCGGGGCCTGCATGGTAGCAGTGGCATAGTGCTGGTTTCCGTTACCTCCCCGGCCGCCACGGAGCACAGTAACTCTTTTGTTATCCCCGGACATATCAACTATCACCTTGTTAGTTTTGCTGTCACGGACTATGGTGCCTTCAGGAACCTTTAGGATCAGATCCTTCCCGTTCCTTCCATGCATCCTTTTCTTAGCACCGTTTTCACCGTTTTCCGCGGAAAACTTCCGCCTGTAACGATAGTCGGAAAGGGTGTTCATACCCTTGTCCACTTCAAATATAACACTTCCGCCGTTTCCGCCGTCACCACCGTCGGGACCGCCGTTAGCCACATACTTTTCCCTGCGGAAGGATACACAGCCGTCGCCCCCTTTTCCGGATCTGATTATTATTGTAGTTTTGTCCTTAAATGCCATTGCAGTACCATCAAAAGATCCGCTGTTAAAAGAAGGGCTCCGGGAAAAACCGGAGCCCATCATATTAAACAGCTAAATTTATTCAGCCTTTGCTTCAACCTCGTAAACACTTGCCTGCTTTAGGTATCTGCCCTTTCTCTCGAAACGGAGAACGCCGTCAACCTTTGCATACAGGGTATCATCTCCGCCCCTTCCCACATTCTTTCCGGGATGGATATGGGTTCCGCGCTGTCTGTATATGATATTTCCGGCTAAAACAAACTGTCCGTCCGCCCTCTTGGCACCGAGCCTCTTTGACTCGGAATCACGTCCGTTCTTTGTGGAACCGACTCCCTTTTTGTGGGCGAAGAACTGAAGGTTAAGATTTAACATTCCTAAATTCCTCCTTTTACTGCCTTTCTTCCGTGAGCTTCAAATACTCACATCCGTAATTTTTTTCACTGTCACTGATCCCGTAATACAAGCTTTCGAGAAGCAGCGCTGCCTTTTCAGACGGAGGGCTTTTGAATTCGCAGCTGATAATTCCCTCATCTTCGTCAGACAAAACCTCCATATTTGCCGCATCCTCCGGCAGCAGCCGGTCGATGGAATTTATGGTGTTTATAACGAGCATTGACACTGCGGCGCAGACCACATCATTACCCTTATCTGCATATCCCGCATGCCCTGTGCAGCTGAAGCCTTTTATAAAACCGTTCTCTGCTCTTCTAAGCTTAAAATGTATCACAGTTATGCGTTGATCTTGTCGATCTGTACCTTGGTATACTGCTGTCTGTGACCGTTCTTCTTATGATAGCCTGACTTCCTCTTGTAACGATAGACAACGACTTTCTTTCCCTTGATCTGATCGAGAACCTTCCCCGATACAGAAGCATTCTTTACATCGTCGCCAACCTTTAAGGAATCACCGCCAACAGCCTTAACGTCGTCGAAAGTAACAGCACTGTCCTTTTCAAGGGGAAGCTTCTCAACGAGAATCACGTCTCCCTCCTGAACCTTATACTGTTTTCCGCCTGTTGCAATGATAGCGTACATTTGACACCTCCTGTCTTCTCATGATCGCTGGGTTCCATCGGTGACCGTCCGGAATAACCGTCCAATGCTTTAAAACCTTCCCAAGCGGCTCGCTACCCGCAAGCTTTGATAGGATAACATAAATCATATTCTTTTGTCAAACAGGTATTTCATCCTGTTCATCCTGATGTTTTTGAAAAATGCGTATTAATAACCCTTGTTTCTTTAAGCTCTTCAAGGGAACAGTTGATGATGTCGCGGTCGGTAACCGTAAAATCCGCTGATTTCCCGGCTGTTATACTGCCGGTTAAATGTGAAAGGCCGAGCTGGGCCGCCCCGTTAATGGTGTATGCAAGAAGGGCCTCCATCCTTCCTATCGCCTCGGATTCCGGCGGAAGAGATGCGTCTTTCATCAGCTCCTTATTTCCCCTGGCACACGCATAGAACATACCGATAAAGGGGTTTACCGCTTTTTCATCAAATGCCGCATCACTTCCGAAGGACACGCTGACCCCGCGTCTTATCATGGTACCCACGGGAAACTGCCTCAAATATCTCTTCTCCCCGAGGCATTTAAGGGTAAAGCTGTCACCCTCCATCCAGACCGGCGTGGTCTGGAAAAAGATATCCCCGGGGGATACGATACTCTCTATATCCTCATCAGTATAAAGCTGATTATGGGCTATGGTCTTTGTGCCCTTTATCTTCCCGAGAGAGTTCAGCACCTCAAGACTCTGCCGTACCGCCTCATCACCGATGGCATGTATATGGACGGAAAATCCCTCCTTTGCGGCAAGGTATGACGCTTTCTTCATATCCTCAAGGCTAACGTTTGTTAATCCCGCTCCTCCCTTTTCGTCTGAATAGGGCATCCTAAGCAAAGCGGAATGCTCTTCAATGGTACCGTCGGAGATAAGCTTAAGGGTGTCAAAGAATACATTCCCTGATGAGAACCTTTTCCTGTAATCCAGCATGATGCCGACTGCTTCGGAGGCGGGAATGAATTCTTCACCGTGATAGCCGAAGCTTGTAGCGATCCGCATTTTAAGGGCGTGTTCTTCATCCATTGTATGAAGCAGGGGAAGAATATCGGATTCACCGTTATCGGTTGTCATTGCATCGAAAACAGTGGTATATCCGAAGGAGGAAAAGCTGTCGATAAGCTGTTTCAGTATCTTAGGACTGTCTTCACCCGCATTATTATTAAAAAGCTCCATGCAAGGCATGATGGCAGGCACTTCTATTATAAGCCCGGGATTTTCATCCTTTTTTTCTATACCAAGTATTTCCATCGCCCTGGAGTTTAAGAGAAGGGCGTGGCCGTCCGAGCTGAAAACCCCTACAGGGCGGTCAGATATCGCATAGTCAATATTATCAGAAGAAAAGCTGCCGACGGTAAGGTCAATACCGAATGCTGCAACGGCCTTATCAGAGGATCCCGGATCATCGGAAATCAGCTTTTTTAGAACAGCGCCCAGTTCATCCGGCTTTGTCTCCTTATCAATTTCAAGCATTTCCATTGATGCCTGATGTATCCCTGACAGGATATGGCAGTGTGAATCAATAAACCCGGGAACCACACACCTCCCCTTTAGATCAACCGCCTCATCATACTCCGGAAGGTCAGAGCTCTTCCCTACAAAGGTAAAGCGTCCGTCCTCGACAAGAAAAGAATCCGCCTCAGGTTTATCTCTGTCCGCTGTATAAATTACACCGTTAATATATGCGGTTTTCTTCATATCACTTCTGAGCGGCAGTATTTTTCACATCCTGCCTGAGTCCTAAGAAGAACTTTTTCTGTCTCTCATTCATTATGACGCGTACAGGCTTTAACTGATTTAAGGATGCACCCTTAAACACCATCATATCCCTGTAAAGAAGAGAGGTCTCGGCCTGCAGGAACCAAACCCCGGGCTTATCCAGCCAGTGGTCCTCATAGCAGTCAAGGTAAACGGGATTTGCCTCACAGAGATGCTTAAACACGCTCTCCTTAAGCTTATCCATGTCGAATTCATGGACATCTTTTCTCGGCTCAATAAGGAAGTCATAACGGTTCGGTGTGACATCCGTATTCGGATAAACACTGAAATCCGCGAGATCAATACCCATTTCCTCTGCAACCGCTTCAACGGCAACCTGAAGGGCTTTCTCGGTGGTCTTTTCCTCTGCAAGGTTTATGGTACGGTTCACCCTGTACATGAACTGTACCTTCGGCGTCTTATTTGCAAAACCTGTCACCTTTACCGCATCACTCATACGATAGCGCCAGAAACCGCTTAAATTCGTGATGATAAGCTCGTAGATTTTCCCCTCTTCAAGCTTATCCAGGGTAACGCATTTAGTAAAATCATCACCCGCTTCAACCGGAAGAAATTCCACAAAGGCCGCCGAAGGAGCCAGAATACTGTCAAAATCATCTATTCCCGAGGGTACTGACCAGAGCCCCTCTGAAGCCGTTATACCGGAATACACATTGTAAACACCTCCACCGGTGTAGTGCTCCTTTATCATTCTGTCATATATCTCGAAGCCGTCGCCGCCTGCACCCTCGATATAGGTAAATTTCGGCCACACCTTCTTTACCCAGGGTTCTTCGGTGCCGTCCTTAAATGCTTCCCTAAGCTCTGCCGCTCTCTCAGGCATTGGTTCTATCTTTTTAAGGAGACTCTCACGGACCTCATCCGGCATATCGATTTCATCTGAAATGGTTCCGGTCTCGATATCATGGATCAGAAGCTCGTGATTATCCTCAATATATCGAAGGAAAAGGACTATGACACTGTAGAATCCGGTTATGATCCCCCTGAGATCTCTTTCCATAAGGGCAAAGCGTGTATGGACATACTTTGTATTCACTCCGTGGGCGGGATTCAGACCCTCTATGGGAGTTGTGAATAAGGTCCTTATCATCTGATCCAGAGCATCCCTGCCGCCCTTTATAT